>NZ_JBFBJK010000029.1:87496-119326 GCF_040686095.1 Streptomyces sp. NPDC086554 | reverse complement strand
TACGATTGCCGGGCATACCGTTCGCCGCAAAGATTAGAGATCCATTCGGGTGGCGGGGCGGGGTGTCGGCCCGCAGTTCCTTGACATCGGGCCTGGAGACCACTCGCGAGCGGTGACCTGGTCACACTCCGCCCGTCTGAGACACTGGATTCACCATGCCTGTACCTGGAGAACTCACCTTCGTCGCGCCCCGCGGAGCCAAGAAGCCGCCGCGGCATCTCGCCGACCTCACGCCCGCCGAGCGCAAGGAAGCCGTCGCCGCCGCCGGCGAGAAACCGTTTCGCGCCAAGCAGCTCTCGCAGCACTACTTCGCGCGGTACGCGCACGACCCGGAGCAGTGGACCGACATTCCTGCCGGGGCCCGCGGGAAGCTCCAGGAGGCGCTGCTTCCCGAGCTGATGTCCGTGGTGCGGCACATCAGCTGTGACGACGACACGACCCGTAAGACGCTGTGGCGGCTCTTCGACGGGACGCTCGTCGAGTCGGTGCTCATGCGCTATCCGGACCGGGTGACGATGTGCATCTCGTCGCAGGCCGGGTGCGGGATGAACTGCCCGTTCTGTGCGACGGGGCAGGCCGGTCTCGACCGGAATCTGTCGACCGCCGAGATCGTGCACCAGATCGTGGACGGGATGCGTGCGCTCAGGGATGGGGAGATCCCCGGTGGGCCCGCGCGGCTGAGCAACATCGTCTTCATGGGGATGGGTGAGCCGCTCGCCAACTACAACCGGGTGATCGGCGCGATCCGCAGGCTGACGGATCCTGAGCCTGATGGTGTCGGGCTTTCGCAGCGTGGGATCACCGTGTCGACCGTCGGGCTTGTGCCCGCCATCCACCGGTTCGCCGACGAGGGCTTCAAGTGCCGCCTCGCCATCTCGCTGCACGCGCCCGACGACGAGCTCCGCGACACCCTCGTACCCGTGAATACGCGGTGGAACGTGCGGGAGGTGCTCGACGCCGGATGGGAGTACGCCGCCAAGTCGGGGCGTCGTCTCTCCATCGAGTACGCGCTGATCAGGGACATCAACGACCACGCATGGCGCGGTGACCGCCTCGGGCGGCTGCTCAAGAACAAGCCCGTGCACGTGAACCTGATCCCGCTGAACCCGACGCCGGGCTCGAAGTGGACGGCGTCGCGGCCGGAGGACGAGAAGGCCTTCGTGGACGCCATCGCCAAGCATGGGGTACCCGTCACGGTTCGTGACACCCGTGGCCAGGAGATCGACGGGGCGTGCGGTCAGCTCGCCGCGGCCGAGCGTTAGGCTGGCCGAAACACAACTTCACAGCCGGAACACATCTTCATATTCCGACAGGGGAGCGCCACAGCGCTGAGAGTGCGGCAGCCAAGGACAGGTTGGCCGCAGACCCTCTGAACCTTGCCCGGGTCATTCCGGGTAGGAAGTTCGGACATCACTCAAGCTGTTGCGCCCTGCCCGCGGACCCTTCCGGTCCGTGGGCAGGGCCGCGTCTCTTCCTGGTCACCCCCAGGAGGATTGAATTCAGTGAGCACCACCAAGAAGGTCACGGTCACCGCGGTCGCGGTGACCATCGGGCTCGTCGCGCTCTCCGCGTGCGGCAGCTCGGACAGCGGAGACAAGGCCGCAGACTCCAAGAGCGTCACGCTTGTCAGCCATGACTCCTTCAGCGTCTCCAAGGACGTACTGAAGGCGTTCGAGAAGAGCTCCGGTTACAAGGTCACCGTCCTCAAGGACGGGGACGCGGGCGCCGCGGTGAACAAGGCGATCCTCTCCAAGGACAACCCGCAGGGCGATGTCTTCTTCGGGGTCGACAACACGCTTCTGTCGCGTGCGCTCGACAACGATCTCTTCCAGTCGTACGAGGCCAAGGGCTCGGACCGGATCGCATCGCAGTTCCGCGTCGATCAGGACAAGCACCGTGTGACGCCCGTCGACAGCGGCGACATCTGCGTCAACTACGACAAGAAGTACTTCGCCGACAAGAAGCTGGCGCCGCCGAAGTCCTTCGAGGACTTGGTCAAGCCCGCCTACAAGAACCTGTTGGTCACCGAGAACGCCTCGACCTCCTCTCCCGGCCTCGGGTTCCTGCTCGGCACCGCCGCCCAGTACGGCGACGACGGCTGGCAGGGCTACTGGAAGAAGCTCAAGGCCAACGGCGTCAAGGTCGTCGACGGCTGGGAGCAGGCCTACAGCGAGGAGTTCTCCGGCTCCACGGGCGGCAAGAAGGCCAAGGGCGACCGGCCGCTCGTCGTCTCCTACGCCTCGTCGCCGCCCGTCGAGGTGCTCTACGCCAAGCCGCAGCCCAAGGAGGCGCCGACCGGCGTCGCGACCGGCACCTGCTTCCGGCAGGTCGAGTACGCGGGTCTGCTCAGCAACGCAAAGAACGAGAAGGGCGGCAAGGCGCTGCTCGACTTCCTGATCAGCAGCAAGTTCCAGGAAGACATGCCGCTGAACATGTTCGTGAACCCGGTGCGGGAGGGCGCCGAGCTGCCCGAGCTGTTCGTCAAGCACGGCGTGACGGTCGACAAGCCGGAGACCATGGCCCCGAAGAAGATCGCCGACAACCGTGATCAGTGGGTCAAGTCGTGGACCTCGCTCGTACTGAAGTAAGCACATCCCGTAAGGGGCTCTCGCGCGGGAGCGCGGCGCGGCTCGGTCTGATGGCCGTGCCCGTCGCGTTCTTCGCGGTCTTCTTCGCCTATCCGGTCGCCGCGATCGTCGCGCGCGGCCTGAAGGTGGGCGGGGAGTGGCAGTTCGGGCGGATCGCGGAGGTCATCGGGCAGTCCGATGTGCGGCACGTGCTGTGGTTCACCACCTGGCAGGCGCTCGCGTCGACCGCGCTCACGCTGCTGATCGCGCTCCCCGGCGCGTATGTCTTCGCGCGCTTCGAGTTCAGGGGCAAGCAGGTGCTCCGGGCCGTCGTCACGGTGCCTTTCGTGCTGCCGACGGTCGTCGTCGGGACCGCGTTCCTCGCGCTCGTCGGGCGCGGAGGGCTGTTCGACGAGATGTGGGGTCTGCGGTTCGACACGACCGTGTGGGCGATTCTGCTCGCGCACGTCTTCTTCAATTACGCCGTCGTCGTACGGACCGTCGGCGGGCTCTGGTCGCAGCTCGACCCGCGCCAGGAGGAGGCCGCGCGGATGCTCGGCGCCTCGCGCTGGAAGGCCTGGCGGACGGTGACACTGCCCGCGCTCGGTCCCGCGGTCGCGGCGGCAGCGCTGATGGTCTTTCTGTTCACGTTCACCTCCTTCGGCGTCGTACAGATCCTCGGCGGGCCCGCGTACTCGACGCTCGAAGTCGAGATCTACCGGCAGACCGCCCAGCTCCTCGACCTGTCGACGGCGGCCGTCCTGACGATCGTGCAGTTCATGGCGGTCGGCCTGATCCTCGCCGTGCACGCGTGGACCGTGCGCCGGCGGGAGACCGCCCTGAAGCTGGTAGACGCCTCCACGGTCGCCCGGCGGCCGCGCGGCGCCGGGCAGCGGGCGCTCCTCGGCGGTGTCATGCTCACCATCGCCGTACTGATCCTGCTGCCCCTCGGCGTGCTGATCGAGCGGTCGCTGAGCGGTCCGGACGGCTATGGCTTCACGTACTACAAGGAGCTGACATCGGCGGAAGGGGGTGCCTTCCTCGTGCCGCCGATCGACGCGGTGTGGAATTCGCTCCAGTACGCGCTCGCCGCCACCGCCATCGCCCTGGTGATCGGCGGTCTCGCCGCGGCGGCGCTCACGCGCAAGGCCGGTCGTCTGGTGCGCGGCTTCGACGCGCTGCTCATGCTGCCGCTCGGGGTGTCCGCGGTGACGGTCGGCTTCGGGTTCCTGATCACGCTGGACGAGCCGCCGCTCGACCTGCGCTCCACCTGGATCCTCGTGCCGCTCGCGCAGGCACTGGTCGGTGTGCCCTTCGTCGTACGCACCATGCTTCCCGTCCTGCGCGCCGTGGACGGACGGCTGCGCGAGGCGGCGGCCGTGCTCGGGGCGTCGCCGCTGCGGGCGTGGCGTGAGGTCGACCTGCCGATGGTGCGGCGGGCGCTGCTCATCGCCGCGGGGTTCGCCTTCGCCGTGTCCCTGGGCGAGTTCGGCGCGACCGTGTTCATCGCGCGGCCGGACAATCCGACGCTTCCGGTCGCCGTCGCGCGGCTGCTCGGGCGGGCCGGGGAGCTCAACTACGGTCAGGCGATGGCCCTTTCGGCGATCTTGATGGTGGTGTGCGCGGTGTCGCTGCTGCTGCTCGAACGGCTCCGTACCGACCGCACGACTGGGGAGTTCTGATGGGTGTGGCCGCGGGTGTGACTGCTGGTGTGGGTCTGCTGACGCTGGCGGACGCGACGGTGCGGTTCGGGGCGCGTGCCGTGCTCGACCGCGTCGACCTGGAGGTCGCCGAGCACGAGATCGTGTGCGTGCTCGGGCCGAGCGGCAGCGGCAAGTCGACGCTGCTGCGGGCCGTGGCGGGGCTGCAGGAGCTGGACGGCGGGCAGGTCCTCCTTGACGGCAGGGACCAGCGGGGGGTGCCCGCGCACAAGCGGGGCGTCGGCCTGATGTTCCAGGACCATCAGCTCTTCCCGCAACGCGACGTGGCGGGCAATGTCGCCTTCGGGCTGCGGATGCGCGGGGCATCACGGGGTGAACAGGGCAACCGGGTGGCCGAGTTGCTCGACCTTGTGGGTCTTCCGGGTGCGCAGCGGCGTGCCGTCGCCTCGCTGTCCGGCGGCGAGCAGCAGCGGGTCGCCCTCGCGCGTGCGCTCGCGCCGCGGCCCCGGCTGCTCATGCTCGACGAGCCGCTCGGGCAGCTCGACCGCTCGCTGCGGGAACGGCTCGTGGTCGAACTCCGGGAACTCTTCGACGAGTTGGGTACGACGGTGCTCGCGGTCACGCACGACCAGGGCGAGGCGTTCGCGCTCGCGGACCGGGTCGTGGTGATGCGGGAGGGGCGGATCGCCCAGTCCGGTACGCCACTTGAGGTGTGGCGGAACCCGGCGGACGAGTTCGTCGCGCGGTTCCTCGGCTTCGACAACGTCGTCGACGCGACGGTGGTCGGTGACGTCGCGGACACCGTGTGGGGCAAGATCCCCGTGCCGGAGGACGCGGCGGACGGGCGGTGCAGGCTCCTTGTGCGGCCCGCCGGGGTGCGGCTCGTGCCCGTCGACGAGGGGCTGCCGTGCATGGTGACGGCGCGGACCTTCCGGGGCACGCATGTCGCCGTACACCTGGAGCCCGGGTCGGGGCCGAGGCTCGAGGCGGCCTGTGCGCTGCGGGACGCGCCTGGGGTGGGGGAGACGGTGGGCGTCGCCTTTGATGTGGGGGACGTCGTGGTTCTGGGCTGAGACGTCCTGGGGGAGTGGGGGGCGAAACCCGGGTGCCCGGGGCGTCGCGGTCGATCTAGGGTGCGCCTCATGACGACTTTGGATTACGAACGCCACTGCGCCGAAATCGCCGGACAGCTGGGCCAGTTGCGGGCCACCCTGGCCGGAGCCGACCTTTCGGCCACCGTGCCGACGTGCCCGGAGTGGACGCTGGGGTACCTCGCCCGCCACATCGGCGGTGCCGTGCGCTGGGCCGAGCAGCTGGTCGCCACCGGGGCCACGGGGGACATCCCGGAGGAGGACATCCCGGGAATTCGTGGGCCGGAAGGTGACGACCTCGCCGCCCTCGACGCCTGGCTCGCGGAGACCGCCGAGCTCGCTGCGAAGACGTTCGGCGGTGCGCGTGCCGATACCCCGGTGTGGAGCTGGGCCGAGCCGCAGAACGCCGGGTTCTGGGCGCGGCGTATGACGCATGAGGTGGCCATTCACCGGGCGGACGCGGCGATCGCCGCGGGCGTTGCGTATGAGGTCGCGGCTGATGTCGCCGCCGATGCGATCGATGAGTGGCTGGAGATCGTGCGGTACGTGCAGCGGTCCCAGCCGGAGGACAGTGCCGCCGAGTTGCGGGGGGCGGGGCGCAGTATTCATCTGCATGCGACCGATGCGCCTGCCGGGCTGAATGCCGAGTGGGTCATTGAATTCGATGAGGACGGGTTCAGCTGGCGGCGGGGGCATGAGAAGGCGACCGTTGCTCTGCGGGGGCCGCTTACTGAGGTGTTGCTTGCGTTCTATCGGCGGCGGTCGCTGGACAGCGGGGCCGTTGAAGTGTTGGGGGAGCGGGAGTTGCTGGACTTCTGGTTGGAGCGGGCCTCGTTCGGGTGACTTGATTTCCCCAAACCCGCCCCTTCCCGAAAACCCGCTGGCGCGGGGGCCTGCGTGCCGTCATCACCGGCTTCGCCGAGTTCGTCCTCAAACGCCGGACGGGCTGGGAGATTCGCCGGGCGTGTTGGAAGGTCGCCGGACGGGCTGGGAGATTCGCCGGGGCGGGTTGGAAGGTCGCCGGACGGGCTGGGAGATTCGCCCGGGCGGGTTGGAAGGTCGCCGGACGGGCTGGGAGATTCGCCGGGCGGGTTGGAAGGTCGCCGGACGGGCTGGAAGGTTCGCCGGGCGGGTTGGAAGGTTCACTGGGCGGGCTGGAAGGCCGGGTGGCCGCCGCGCGGCGTCACGAGCTCGTCGTGCTCGCCCCGGCCGGCGGGAGGGACGCCAGTGCGTCCGGGACCTCCTCGACCCCGTCCACCAAGGCGATCGTCGGCTCCATCGAGCGGGCCTGCGCCAGCGCCTGCAGCAGGGGCCACGCCGGGAGGGTCTGCGTCCAGTGCGTGCGGTTGACCAGGATCATCGGCGCCGGCTCGCCACGGGACTCGTAGTAGCGAGCAGGCCGTCCTCCCGGGTCGCGTTGGCGAAGTACTTGGCCAGGTGGGTGGCGAAGGCGTTCGGCGGCTCGTGGCCGTAGAACCAGGTGGGGATGCCCACCGACGCGCCGCCGTCCGGCCAGCGTTCGCGGACGTCGAAGGCCACCCGCGCCCAGTCGGTGATCGACGGCGTGAACGACGGCGCCTTGGAGAGGAGTTCGAGCGCGTCGTCCAGCATCTCGTCGCGGAACACCGACGCGTACGCGCCCAGGTTCGCCGCCTCCATGGCGCCCGGACCGCCGCCCGTCGCGACCACGAACCCCGCGCGGGCGAGCGAACGGCCGAGCCGCGCGGCACCCTCGTACGCGTCCGTGCCACGGCCCATCGCGTGGCCGCCCATGACGCCCACCACCCGTGCGCCGACGAGCAGTTCGTCGAGGGCGTCGGAGATCGAGTCGTCGTGGATCGCGCGGAGCATCGAGGAGAAGATGTCCCCGTCCGCCTTGGTCTCCTGGAACCAGGCGTACGCGCGGGCGTCCGGCGTCGCGTCGTACCCACCGTCGGCGAGCCCCGCGAACAACTCGTCGGGTGTATAGAGAAGACCTCGGTACGGGTCGAACGGCAGACCCGGCACCGGCGGGAACACCAAGGCCCCCGCGGAGCGCACCGCGTCGGCCGCGCCCTCCTCCATCGGGCAGCCCAGGAACACCGCGCCCGTGGCGTCGCAGGACCGCAGCGCGGATGTGCGCTCCGTCAGATCTATGGCCTGGACGCGGCAGCCGGCCAGCGAGCCCCGCGCGGCGACCTCGTCGAACTCGGCGAGGGTCTCGATCTCACGGTCACCGCCCGGCAGTTGGGCGGGCGGCGACGCGTGGGCGGATGCTGGTTCGGGAGTCGACTGCATTCGCCCATGCTAAGCAGGCACCGCCGGACGGTCGTGCTCAGCCCTCGACGGCCGTCGGGTCCATCCACATGATTTCCCACGTGTGGCCGTCCAGGTCGTCGAAGCTGCGGCCGTACATCATGCCGTAGTCCTGCGTACGGCCCGCCGTGGCGCCGGCCGCCACGGCCTTGTCGACCAGCTCGTCGACCTTTTCGCGGCTCTCGGCGCTCAGACAGAGCAGCGCCTCGCTGGTGCTCCTCGAGTCCGCGATCTGCTTGTCCGTGAAGTCCTGGTAGCGCTTCTTGCCGAGCATCATCGCGACGATGGTGTCGCTGATCACGACGCAGGCGCAGTCGTCCGTGGTGAACTGCGGGTTGATCGTGTAGCCGAGCTCCGTGAAGAACTTCTTCGTGCTGTCGACGTCGTTCACGGCGAGGTTGACGAAGATCATCTGCTGGTACATGAGTGTCTCTCCCGTTGAGCTCTGTGTGGTCGGTGCGCGTCGTGTGCTGTGCGCTGTGCCGTACGGAGGGGTAGACGTCCGTTCGGCGCGGAACTCATCGCAGAGCGCGAACCTTTTTCCACCTCAGGTTTTCCACCTCAGACGAGTGGCAGCGCCGCCAGCGCCGCGACCAGCCACGTCAGGGGACCGAGCATGGCCGCGAGGGCGCCCGCGCGCAGTGCCGCCGAGCCGCGCAGCATCGTCACCGGCGCCCCCAGCTGCAGCAGCGCGGCCGTCGTGTCCGAGCGCGCGTTCCTCGCCTCGATCGCGGCTGTGGCCAGGGTGAGCACCGCGCAGCCCACGACGAGCAGCAGGCCGAGCGTGGTCAGCGGGCCGATGTCGGGGCGGTTGCCGGAGTGCAGCGTGAGCGCCGCGTACCAGCCCGACGCCACCGCGCACAGCACTCCGAGCGGCCGTCCGATCCGCCTGGCCTCCTCCTGGAGCGCGCGCCCCGCGAGCAGTCGCATCGCGCCGGGCCGTACCGCCTGCAGGATCCGTCCGCACAGATAGGTGAGGCCGGGCCCCGCGACCGCGAGGGCGAGCGCCGTGAGCCCCCACCCGGCGAGCACACCCGCGGAGCCGCCGGTGAGGCCGCCCGGCATGGCGAGGCCCGCGTCCCCGCCGGTCCGGCTCGCGTACGTTTCGACGGCGAGCCCCGCGGTGAGCAGCGAGACACCCCAGGGCAGCCCGCTCGGCGCGGGAGCGGGGGCGTCCGGCTGCTCCGCTTCGTCCTGCTCCCGCTCGGCGCCGCGCTTCGCGGGGCGCGGCCGGAGCACGAGGGCGCTGGCCACGGAGGCGGTCAGCGGCACCAGGGTGAGCAGGGTCAGCGCGGCGGCGAGCGGCAACGGCGTGTCGGCTGCGAGCAGTTGGGCCGCCGCGCCGTCGAGCGGGGGCCCCGCCAGATCGCCCCGCAGGTGCAGGAAGAGCAGCAGCGCCACCATCGAGCCGAGCGAGCAGGCGACGGCCGTGGAGATCGCGGCGAGCACCATGAGCTTGGCCGGGCCGAGCCCCATGGCGGAGAGCCCGGAGCGCGGCCGCGTCGCCGGATCGGTACGGGCGACGGTGACGGCGAAGTACACGGTGGCGGCGATCGGCGCCACGCACCAGGCGAGCCGAAGGGCGGCACCGCCCGACGCTTCCGGATGTCCCATCGCGTACCCGAGCGTGCACAGCAGCAGGAAGCCGGTGCCCGCCGAAGCGGCGGCGACGAGCAGACGGCGCAGCTGGACCAGGGGATGGGCGCCGCGCGCTAGACGGAGAGCGAGCACGCGGCCCGGCCTTCCGTGTCGGAGCCACCGGCGCTGCCGCCGGCACCGGCCCCTGCACGGGCACCCGAACCGGCGCTGCCGCTGGCACCGGCACTGACACCCGAACCGGCACCCGATCCGGCACCGGTGATGCCACCGGCCCCAGCACTGGCTCCCGAACTGGCACCCGATCCGGCACCGGTGATGGCACCGGCCCCTGCACGGGCACCCGGACCGGCGCTGGCACCCGATCCGGCACCGGTGATGCCACCGGCACCTGCACTGGCTCCCGAACCGGCACCGGCCCCAGCACTGGCACCCGATCCGGCACCCACACCCACACCCACACCGGCCCCCGCCCTAGCGGCGTCCCCAGCCAGCCCGGAATCACCCGCCGCCCCGGGCAGATGCACCGTGTTCACGCGCCGCCCGTCGAGCAGCGAGACCTTCCGGTCGGCGAGTGCCGCGACCTCCGTGTCGTGCGTGGCGAGGACGACGGTGATGCTGTGCGAGCGGGCCGCGGTCGTCAGCGTGCGCAGGACATGGGCGCGGTCGGCGCGGTGCAGCGGAGCGGTCGGCTCGTCGGCGAAGATCACCGACGGCATGGTGACCAGGGCGCGGGCGATGACGACGCGCTGGCGCTGGGCCTGGAGCAGCGCGTGCGGACGCTTGCGGGTGCAGTCGCCGATGTCGAGGCGCTCCATCCACTCCTGGGCGACAGTCCGTGCGCCGCGGTTCGGTGTGCCGCGCAGCATCAGCGGCAGCGCGACGTTCTCCCAGGCGGTGAGCTCGGGCACCAGGTGCGGCTCCGGGTCGATCCAGCCGAAGCGGTCGCGGCGCAGGCGCTCGCGGACCACGGGGCCCATCGTGTGCACCGGAGTGCTGTTGAACCAGACCTCACCCTGCTCGGGAAGCAGCTGGCCGGAGAGACAGCGCAGGAGGGTGGTCTTGCCGCTGCCGCGCGGGCCGCTGACGGCGAGGATCTCGCCCTCGCGGACACCGATCGATACGCCGGTGAGCGCGGGGGAGCCGTTGTGTGTGACGTGCAGGGCGCGGGCCCAGAGCACGTCGTTGTCCGGCGGGGCCACCATCACGTACACCTCGGTTCAGATCAGTTTGCCTCCCCCGTACGGGGGAACGAAGGCGGGGCCGATCGGTCACTGGGCACGCTAGGGATCCAGGCCGCGCTGCCTGGAAACGACGCGGCCCGGGGGCGCCCGTTCTCACTCGAACGGGCGCCCCCGGGGCCGGTGTTGATCCGTCTGTACGGATTACAGCTCTGTACGGATTACAGCTTCGTCCAGGCCTCCGTGAGGACCTGCCGCAGGATGCCCTCGATCTCGTCGAAGGTGTCCTGGTTGGAGATCAGCGGCGGGGCCAGCTGGACGACCGGGTCGCCACGGTCGTCGGCGCGGCAGTACAGGCCGTTGTCGTAGAGCGCCTTGGAGAGGAAGCCGTACAGGACGCGCTCGGTCTCCTCGTCGTTGAACGTCTCCTTGGTGGCCTTGTCCTTCACCAGCTCGATGCCGTAGAAGAAGCCGTTGCCGCGGACGTCGCCGACGATCGGCAGGTCGTGCAGCTTCTGCAGGGTCTTGTGGAACGCGCCCTCGTTGTCGAGGACGTGCTGGTTGAGACCCTCGCGCTCGAAGATGTCGAGGTTGGCGAGGCCGACCGCGGCCGAGACCGGGTGACCGCCGAAGGTGTAGCCGTGCAGGAAGGTGTTGTCGCCCTTGTAGAACGGCTCGGCGATCTTGTCCGAGATGATGCAGGCACCGATCGGGGAGTAGCCCGAGGTCATGCCCTTGGCGCAGGTGATCATGTCCGGGACGTAGCCGAACTTGTCACAGGCGAACATCGTGCCGAGACGGCCGAAGGCGCAGATGACCTCGTCCGACACCAGCAGTACGTCGTACTTGTCGCAGATCTCGCGGACCCGCTGGAAGTAGCCGGGCGGCGGCGGGAAGCAGCCACCGGCGTTCTGCACCGGCTCCAGGAACACGGCCGCGACGGTCTCGGGGCCCTCGAAGAGGATCTCCTGCTCGATCTGGTCGGCGGCCCAGCGGCCGAAGGCCTCGGGGTCGTCGCCGTGGATCGGAGCGCGGTAGATGTTCGTGTTCGGCACCTTGTGCGCGCCTGGGACGAGCGGCTCGAAGGGGGCCTTGAGGGCGGGCAGACCGGTGATGGACAGGGCGCCCTGCGGGGTGCCGTGGTAGGCGACCGCGCGGGAGATGACCTTGTACTTCGTGTGGTTGCCGGTGAGCTTGTGGTACTGCTTCGCCAGCTTCCACGCGGTCTCGACGGCCTCGCCGCCACCGGTGGTGAAGAAGACCTTGTTCAGGTCGCCCGGAGCGTAGTCCGCGAGGCGCTCGGCGAGCTCGACGGCCTTCGGGTGGGCGTAGCTCCACACCGGGAAGAAGGCCAGCTCCTGAGCCTGCTTGTACGCGGTCTCGGCGAGCTCGTGACGACCGTGGCCGGCGTTGACCACGAACAGGCCGGAGAGGCCGTCGAGGTACTTCTTGCCCTTGTCGTCGAAGATGTAGGTGCCCTCGCCACGCACGATGGTGGGAACGGGCGCGTTCTCGTACGACGACATGCGGGTGAAGTGCATCCACAGGTGGTCGTACGCGGTCTGGCTGAGGTCCTTGCTCACGGCTATCGGGTTCCCCACATATAGGTCTGCTTCTTGAGCTTCAGGTAGACGAAGCTCTCGGTGGAGCGCACGCCGGGGAGGGCGCGGATGCGCTTGTTGATCACTTCGAGAAGGTGGTCGTCGTCCTCGCAGACGACCTCCACCATCAGGTCGAAGGAGCCCGCGGTCATCACCACGTACTCACACTCGGCCATGGCCGTCAGTGCCTCAGCGACAGGATCCAGATCGCCCTCGACATTGATGCCGACCATCGCCTGCCGTCGGAATCCCACGGTGAGCGGGTCCGTGACGGCGACGATCTGCATCACGCCCTGGTCGAGCAGCTTCTGGACGCGCTGCCGCACGGCCGCTTCGGACAGGCCCACGGCCTTGCCGATGGCGGCGTACGGACGGCGTCCGTCCTCCTGAAGCTGTTCGATGATCGCCAGGGAGACGGCGTCGATGGACGACGAAGCGTTCCCGTGTCGGGAACTGCTGGAATCTGCGCTGCGACTGGCCACGACCCCATGGTGCACAGGACTCGACAGTTCCGCAAGGCCAGATCGATGAAATTCGTTGTTTGGAGGTTCGAACGTCACGGATTTCGCAGTTCTGGGCCGCTGGGTATGTTGAAAGCGTCGGTAGAAGGACTAGGGTGGGTGTCTCATCCACTGGACATCTGACTGGAGGGCCGGAAGTGACCACCGAGCTGCGCCGTCTGCGTAACTACATCAACGGCGAATTCCGGGACGCCGCCGACGGCCGGACCACCGAGGTGGTCAACCCCGCCACCGGCGAGTCCTATGCCACCGCGCCGCTGTCGGGGCAGGCCGACGTCGACGCCGCCATGGAGGCCGCCGCGGCCGCCTTCCCCGCCTGGCGCGACCTGACGCCCGCCGAGCGTCAGAAGGCCCTGCTGAAGATCGCCGACGCCTTCGAGGAGCGCGCCGAGGACTTGATCGCGGCCGAGGTCGAGAACACGGGCAAGCCGATCGGACTCACGCGGTCCGAGGAGATCCCGCCCATGGTCGACCAGATCCGCTTCTTCGCGGGTGCGGCCCGGATGCTCGAGGGCCGCGCGGCCGGCGAGTACATGGAGGGTCTGACCTCCATCATCCGCCGCGAGCCGATCGGCGTCTGCGCGCAGGTCGCGCCGTGGAACTACCCGATGATGATGGGTGTTTGGAAGTTCGCCCCGGCGCTCGCCGCGGGCAACACCGTCGTCCTCAAGCCCTCGGACACGACCCCCGCGTCGACCGTCCTGATGGCCGAGATCATCGGCTCGATCGTCCCCAAGGGCGTCTTCAACGTCGTCTGCGGCGACCGTGACACCGGCCGCGCGATGGTCGAGCACAACACCCCGGCAATGGCCTCCATCACCGGCTCGGTGCGCGCCGGTATGCAGGTCGCCGAGTCCGCCTCCAAGGACCTCAAGCGGGTCCACCTGGAGCTGGGCGGCAAGGCGCCGGTCGTCGTCTTCGAGGACGCCGACATCGCCAAGGCCGTCGAGGACATCTCGGTGGCGGGCTTCTTCAACGCGGGCCAGGACTGTACGGCCGCCACGCGCGTGCTCGTCCACGAGTCCATCCACGACGAGTTCGTGACGGCGCTCGCCAAGGCCGCGGCCGACACGAAGACCGGGCAGCCGGACGACGAGGACGTGCTGTTCGGCCCGCTCAACAACGCCAACCAGCTGAAGCAGGTCTCCGGCTTCATCGACCGCCTTCCGGCGCACGCCAAGGTCGAGGCCGGCGGTCAGCGGGTCGGCGAGAAGGGCTACTTCTACGCCCCGACCGTCGTCTCGGGCCTCAAGCAGGACGACGAGATCATCCAGAACGAGGTCTTCGGCCCGGTCATCACCGTCCAGTCCTTCACGGACGAGGCGCAGGCCGTGTCGTACGCGAACGGCGTGGACTACGCCCTTGCCTCCTCGGTGTGGACGCAGAACCACGCGCGCGCCATGCGTATGTCGAAGGTCCTGGACTTCGGCTGCGTCTGGATCAACACGCACATCCCGCTGGTCGCGGAGATGCCGCACGGCGGCTTCAAGAAGTCCGGCTACGGCAAGGACCTCTCGGCGTACGGGTTCGACGACTACACGCGCATCAAGCACGTCATGACGTCGATCGAGGGCTAGTCGCGTCTGCCGGGTTGCTCGCCGTTCGCCTCCTCGGGCGAGTGGGGGCTGGTCGCGCAGTTCCCCGCGCCCCTGGCGGGGCGCGTCGCGTGCCCGGCGATTAATCGTGTGACGCCCCATCCGCCCCCGCGTACCGTTGCGTGCGCGGGGGCGGCTCCGTGGTGGGCTTCCTTCTTTCTCTTCTCTGTAAAAGATCCGTAGCGCACCCACTCCCCGCCCCCGCGTTTCCGTACGACGGGGGTGGACCTGATGGTGGCGACGACGACCGACGATCTCGCCGGGCTGCTGCTGCGCCGTCGGCAGAGTGTCTACGTTCCGGAAGGTGCCGGACGGACCGCCCTGACCGGCGCCACCGTGGTCGTCCTCGAAGCCGAACTCGCCGACCGCGGGCACCTGTTGACCGCCCCGCTGCGCCGCGCGCTGGCCGCGCTCTCCGCCGAGGACCTCGCGGTGACGGGGCGCAAGCTGCTCGCCGACGTCGACGCCCTGATGGGCTCCGACCGCCACCATGCCCCGCTGTTCCGGCGGTTCCCCGACGAGATCCCCTACCAGCACGCGTACGACCGCTTCACCGCGACCGTTCTCGCGCACCTCGCCGCCCAGCCGCACCAGCCCTGCATGAACTGCGCGGGCACCAAGGCCCGGGTGCGCGCGCTCGCGCCCTGCGCGCATCTGCTGTGCGACGACTGCCACCCCAAGATGGTGGACTGGGGCTGCTGCGAGGACTGCTGCGTCTGGTACGGCTGCCCGATCTGCGAGCAGCGCTACGAGACGGACGGGCCGACCGATCCCTGGATCGACACCGGCGCCGGTCTCGGCGGTGACGGTGGCGAGATTCTGCGCGCGTTGCGGCTGGGCGCGCCGGGCGACGCGGCCACGGAACTCGCCGCGCTGCTCGCCCGCCGTACGCCCCTCAACCCGCAGGACCACGACGACCTGGTCCTGCTCCTGGGGCATCTGGACCCGGCCGACGCCGCCGACTGGCTCCCGGCCGCCATTCCGCTGCGCGAGAGCAAGGCGCTCGCGCTCGCGCCGCTGCTGGATGTCGCTGAAGTGCGGTCACTGGTCGCGCGGTACGCCGACACCGCCACCGATGTGCTGCGCGTCATTGCCGTACGTTCCGGAGGCGACCCCGATCTGCTCGAACTGCCGCGCCTGCGCGGGCTTTCGCGGCCGGTGCGTCGCGAACTCCTCGCTCTGCTCGACGGGTTCGACTTCCAGCGTCTCGCCGAGGACATGGCACGGAACGCACGCGCGTGGAAGCGGGTGGGCGAGATCCTGCATCCCTTCGAGGGCGCCCACCGGCACGCGCGCGTGGCGCTCGCCTTCGCGGCCCTGCGCGGGACACGCATCGATGACAGTGCGCTCTCCGAGACGTTGCTCGCCGAGTCCGCCCGGCATGAGGGCGTCCGCCTCGTGGGCGACCGGCTGCGCGTCGTCACCTGGCAGGGGCGCGTCGAGGAGGCGCTCGGCCGCTGGGACACCACGGCCGCTGCGGATCTGCTGCGCGAGCGCCCGGGTGAACTCCTGCGCTGCCTGGACCTGTTGCTGGCCCGGTCGGGCTCGGTGACCCTCCCGGAGCCGGTGGGCGACGCGCTCGCGCACGCCTTGCCGCACACGGGACCGGGACCGCTGCTCGGCGCGTTCGGGCAGATGAAGACCCGGTTCAAGCCGGGGCACCGTCGCGTCTTCTTCCCGCGCGGTCGGGTCACCAAGGCGTACGCGGTCGAGGACCACCGGCCGCCGCTGCCTTCCCGCGTGGCGGGGCGTGCCGGTGAGCTGATCGAGGCGGAGGCGGTGCGGCGGCTCGCCGCGCGCGAGGGGGCGCGGTACGACGTGGCCGTCCTGGACGCCTCGCTCGCCGACCTGCCGGTGCCGTTCGCCGAGCGGGCATCGGCGGCCTCGCTGGTCGCCGTGCCGCGCGGCAGCTCGCTGCCCATGCCCGCGGACAGCGAGACCGTGCGGCTCTTCCTGCACTGGCTGCAACCCAAGGGCCTGCGCGTCGACCTCGACCTGTCCGTCGCGCTCTACGACGACCTGTGGCGCTTCGTCGGTCTGTGCGACTACACGCAGCTGGAGTACGCGGGCGGCGCCGCCCGGCACTCCGGGGACCTGACATCGGCGCCCGCCCCGCACGGCGCCACCGAGTACCTGGACCTCGACCTGCCGCGGCTGGCGAACGCGGGGGTGCGGTTCGTGGTGCCCGCTGTCCTCTCGTACAACGACGTGCCCTTCGATGAACTCCCGGACGCCTTCGCGGGGTTCATGGCGGTCGGGGGCGTCGGGGGCGTCGGGGGCGTCGAGGGCAAGGGGCGGGCCGTCTACGACCCGCGCACCGTCCGCCAGCGCTTCGACCTCGCGGGGGAAGCGACGCTGCGGGTGCCGATGATCGTCGACCTGCGGACGCGGCATGCCTGGTGGGCCGACGTCACCCTCGCCACCACCGGCGGTAGCCACGACGTGTGGCGGTACAAGCGGCAGCTCGGGCACATCGGCAACGACCTTCTCGACACGTTCGCGCCGCGCGGCCGGGCCACCCTGTGGGACCTCGCCTGCTGGACGGCGGCGGCCCGCACCGACGGCGACGTGTATGTGCGCGGCCGCGGTCACGTCCTGTGGGGCTACCGCCGCGCCGATGACGAGCCGCGCGCCGACTTCGCGCTGCGCATCCGCGACGGCTGGGAGCCGGACGCGCTGTGCGCGGAGCCGGAGCTGACGGGCCGCCGCGCCCTTCTGGCTCTCCTGCACGGCGAGTTGGCGGGCGCGGAGGACGCCGCGTCCGGCACGGCGTACCGCCTCTACCCGGGGCCTGTCGACGCCGCGCCGCTGGAGCGGATCACGGCGGGGGACCTGGCGGGGTGGCTGGAGCCCGCCTGATCGACGCGTGATCGACAGGGTGTCGTGTCCCGACTGCTCGGCTCGACGCAGCGTCCATTGCTTGTACGGGGCAGGCAAGCGCATGCTGCCGAGGTGCGAGCGAACCCCATAGCTTCCTCAGTCTCCCGCCGGTCCCTGCTGCGCGCCCTTGGCGGTGGTGCGGCGATCGGCGCGCTCGCGGGGTGCGGTGTGCCGGCCGCGTACATCGGACCCGGCGAGCGGGCCGCGCACGACCGGTCGAGGCAGGACAGGAAGCTGACCTTCGCCAACTGGCCACTCTACATCGACACCGACGACGCGGACGAGACGAAGCGGCCCACGCTCGACGCCTTCGAGAAGCGGACCGGCATCGACGTCCGCTACACGGAGGAGATCAACGACAACGACGAGTTCTTCGGCAAGATCAGCCCGTCCCTGATGAACCACCAGGAGACGGGCCGCGATCTCATCGTCATCAGCGACTGGATGTGCGCCCGCTTCGTACGGCTCGGCTGGGTGCAGGCGATGGACCGGAGCAAGCAGCCGAACGTAACCAAGTACCTTGACCCGCTGCTGCGTTCGCCCAGCTTCGACCCGGCCCGCAAGCACACGGTGCCCTGGCAGTCCGGCATCACCGGCATCGCGTACAACAAGCGCAAGGCAGGCCGCGAGATCAAGCATGTCTCCGATCTGTGGGCCGACGATCTCAAGGGCAAGGTCACGCTGCTCTCCGGGCTCGACGAGTCGTTCGCGCTGCTGATGCAGGGCGACGGCGTCGACATCACGAAGTGGAAGGCCGACGACTTCCACCGCGTGTGCGACAAGGTGGAGAAGCTGGTGGCGGCGAAGCACATCCGCCGGTTCACCGGCAACGACTACATCAAGGACCTCTCCAGCGGCGACGTCCTGGCCTGCCAGGCCTACAGCGGCGATGTCATCCAGCTCCAAGCGGACGACCCGGACATCGATTTCATCGTCCCCGAGGAGGGTGCCGAGCTGTGGGCCGAGTCCCTGATGATCCCCAACCTGGCGAGCCACAAGCAGAACGCGGAGCGGCTCGTCGACTACTACTACGATCCCGAGGTCGCCGCCGAGCTGGCCGCCTGGGTCAACTACGTCTGCCCCGTCCCGGCCGCCCGCGACGTCCTCGCCTCGTCCAAGGACAAGGAACTCGCCGCACTCGCCGAGGACCCGCTGATCTTCCCGGACGACGCGATGCGGGGGCGGCTCGCGATCGCGCGGGACATCACATCGGATGAGCGGACGGAGTTCGCGAAGCGGTGGAATGCCATCGCCGGGCTTTAGCCCCTGTGAGCAGCTCGGATCGAATATCTCAGAGCTCACTTTGAACACCCGAGACCCTCGTTCCGTTTCATGGGTAACTGCCCCGCAGTCGAGGGGGAGTTGATGCCCACGGGGCGTTCGGTGGCTCGCTCGGGCATCGCCAGGAATTCCGTACGACATGCGGCCTGCCCGTCCTTTCGGGTGCCGCGGGAATGGAACGAACGTGATGCCCAAGCGGACCTGTCTTCTCGCGGCGCTTGCCGCTCTGCCCGTCGCCCTCCTCACCGTGGCCGTCTCGTCCCCGGTGTTCGCGGCGGACACCCCGGCCTACCAGCTCGACCTGGAGCAGCTGAACGACTCCGGCTCCAAGGGGACGGCCCTCCTGAGCCTGCGCGGCAATGAGCTGACCGTGTGGATCAAGTCCGAGGGCATGGTGCCCGGCCAGCCCTCGGCGCAGCATCTGCACGGATCGACCGACGGGCACGACTTCCAGTGCCCGGACGACGGCGACGACACCAACGGCGACGGCATCCTCGACAACACCGAGGCCACCGTTCACTACGGCGACATCAACATCTCGCTGACCGTCTCCGGGGGCACCGACGCGGGCAGCGGCCTCGCCGTGGACCGGATGCCGGTGGCCGACGCGGAGGGCAAGGTCCGCTACAAGCGGACCATCACCGTCGGGCAGGACGTGGTGGACCACATCAAGGACCTGCACATCGTGCAGCACGGTGTCGACCGCAATGACAACGGCACGTACGACGTCGAGGGCGCGGGCAAGAGCGAACTCGACCCGAAGCTTCCCCAGGAGGCCACCGCTCCGACCAACTGCGGTGTGGTCGAGGGCGCGGCCGTCGGATCCGTACCCGTCGGCGGGGTCGAGACGGGCGGCGGCGCCGCCGAGGAAGGTGTGTCCATGGGTGCCGTGACGGGTACCGCGGGCGCGGCGGCGGTGACGGCCGCAGGGGTGCTCGTTCTCGCGCGTCGGCGGATGACGGCCGTTGCCGCGGCCGCGGTCGTGAAGACCGGGGATGCCGCGTGAGGCGCCCCCCGGTCCGCAGGGCGTGGGCCGGTGTCCGGCGCGCCTCCGCCGCCGTGGTCGCCGCCGTCGCGGCGGCCCTGCTGCTCACCTCCTGCGCCGGCCAGGAGAGTGCTGCCTCGCAGGCGCCCCCGGCGCGGAGCGCGGAGCAGGGCGGCACGGAAGGCGGCAGGACACCGGCGGCGGGGTCGGGCGGGGCCGTCGCGGCACTGGACCGGTCGGTGCCGCAGAAGGTCGCCATCCCCTCCCTGGGGGTGTCCAGCGGGTTGGAGACGCTGGGGCAGAACGGCGACGGGGCGATGACGACGCCGAAGAATCCCGATCTGGCGGGCTGGTACGAACCGGGCCCCACCCCCGGCTCCCGGGGTCCTGCGGTGATTGCCGGACATGTGACCTGGAACGGCGCGGACGCGGTCTTCAAGAAGCTGAAGACGATGAGGGCCGGAGACACCGTCGAGGTGACACGCGCGGACGGGAAGACGGCCACCTTCACGGTGGACCGCGTCGAGGAGTACCCGAAGAAGGAATTCCCCACCCTGGAGGTGTACAAGAACATCGACCACGCGGGGCTCCGCCTGATCACCTGCGGCGGCGAATTCGACGCGGACCGGCACTACTACAAGAACAACGTCACGGTGTTCGCGAGCATGACAGGTGTCGCGTAGCGGGACGGGGCCCCGCCGCGCTCGTACGCGGCGTCCCACTCGGCGGCGCCGTCGACAGCTCAGACCTCGGCCCATGTGGCGGTCAGGTCCGCACAGCGCACCGTGATCGTCGCATCGGTCAGTTCGATCTCGTGCACTATGCCTTCCTCGCCCTCATCGCCCTCCGCGCCCTCCTCGATCGGCAGGACTTCGTCCAGCAGCACGGTGATCGACTCCATCCAGTCGATCGACCTTTCGTAGTCGATCGAGAAGTGTGTGACGCCGGTGTACTGGATGCGCAGCCCGCTGGAGTGTTTCCACGGGTTGGGCCGGAAGTCGATCGACGCCGTGCCGGACCCGCCCCTGGTGGTGATGGGCAGTCGGATGTCCGCGAGCGCCAGGTCTTTGACACAGCGTTCACTGGCGTACGCGTAGTGCCCGGCGTCGGACGCGAAGGCCCTGGCTCCTTCAGGAAGGGTGTCCTTCAGGTCCGGGAGGGCCGCGAGGTAGTCGCGTGCGTCGGTCCGGAAGCCGTGCCACTCCGGGTCCCACTCGACCTTCACGTACTTCATCCGCGGGATCCCTTCAGGTCGGCGCGCTCGTACGAGTGGCGGGAGACCAGGCCGTTGTACTCCAGGCGGCGCAGGGTCTGGGCGCGGCAGTCTGCGAGCAGATCGTCGTTCGTCACGTACCGAATGGTGCCGCACGGCGGCCGAGTTCGGGGACGCGGTGCTGCTCGCCGTGCCGTACGAGGTGGGGGCCGGAATCGTCGGAGGGCTTCAAGAGGTCCTGCGCGGGCGGGTGTTGATCGACCGCTCCAATGCGGTCGGCCCGGGGCCCGTGTCGTCAAGGCGTTCAACCTCTGCCATGAGAGCGTGTGGCGGATGGCGCCGCCGGTCTTCGACGGCAGGGCGCTCGCGGTGCCGGTGTGCGGGGACGACCCGGGGGCGCTGGATGTCGTACGGGAACTGGTGAAGGACATCGGCTGTGAGCCCTTCGCCGCCGGTGGCCTCGACCGGGCAGAGCTTGTCGAGGCGACGGCCGCGCTCGGGCCGTTTGCCGTCAGGCTTTCGCCGCGAGCAGGCCGTGGAGCACGTCCACGCGGTTCGTGGTGATCGAGTCGACGCCGATGTCGACGAGACGGCGCATGGAGCGTTTCGTGTCCGGGGTCCAGGCAGAGACGAGGAATCCCTCGCGCTGCAGCTGCACGGTCAGCTCGCGGTCGAGCAGCGTGAAGCGGTAGTTGAGCCAGCGCGGCTTGATCGCGTCGAGCACGGCGCGGCGCGGCGGGGCGAGGCTCGTCCAGGTCAGGGCGATCTCGGCGGCGGGATCGGCGGCGCGCACCGCGAGCATCGTCCGGGCGCCCGCGCAGTAGTACGCGCGCTCCGCCGCCCCGCAGTCCGCGATGGTGCCGATGACCGTGCGGACGGTCTCGGGCGTCGCGCCCGGCAGATCCACCATGAGCCGGTGTCCTTCGGTCGCCTCGATGGCCTCTTCGAGGGTGGGTACGCCGTACCCGGTGAGGCCGCGCACCTCGTCCGCGGAGAGCGCGGACAGCGGCCGTTCGTGGTCCCACAGCCGCTTGAGCGTCGCGTCGTGCAGCAGGACGGGGACGTCGTCACGGCTGACACGGACGTCGATCTCCACCGCGTCCGCGCCCCGTTCGAGCGCGGAACGCAGGGACGGGAGGGTGTTCTCGCGGAAGCGGTAGGGATCGCCTCGGTGGGCCACGGCTGTCACGGTGCGCATGGGCCCATTGTGGTGCCGCCCTGTGGTTCCGTCCTACGGAGCGAGCCAGGTCTCCGTGTACGTGTCGATCTCCGCGGCGATCCTCGCCTTGCCCGCCGGGTCGAGGAACGACGCGTCGACGGCGTTCTTCGCCAGGGCCGCGATGCCCCGTTCGTCGAGGCCGAGGAGGCGGGCGGCGACCGCGTACTCGTTGTTCAGGTCGGTGCCGAACATGGGCGGGTCGTCGGAGTTGATGGTGACCGGGACGCCGGCGGCGACGAACTCCTTGATGGGGTGCTCGTCGAGGGTGGTGACGGCGCGGGTCGCGATGTTCGACGTCGGGCAGACCTCGAGCGGGATGCGGTGCTCGGCGAGGTGCGCGAGCAGCTTCGGGTCCTGGGCGGCGCTCGTGCCGTGGCCGATGCGCTCGGCGCGCAGGTCGGTGAGGGCGTCCCAGATGGTCCCCGGGCCCGTCGTCTCGCCGGCGTGCGGCACGGAGCGCAGGCCCGCCGCGATCGCGCGGTCGAAGTGCGGCTTGAACTGCGGCCTCGGTACGCCGATCTCGGGGCCGCCGAGTCCGAACGAGACCAGGCCCTCGGGGCGCAGCTTGTCGGTGGTGGCGAGCCGCACCGTCTCCTCGGCGGCGTCCAGGCCTGCCTCGCCGGGGATGTCGAAGCACCAGCGCAGTACGACGCCGAGCTCGTCATCGGCGGACTTGCGGGCGTCCTCGATGGCGTCCATGAAGGCGCGGTCGTCGATGCCGCGGCGCACGGAGCTGAAGGGGGTGAGGGTCAGCTCGGCGTAGCGGATGTTCTGCCGGGCCATGTCGCGGGCGACTTCGTACGTGAGCAGGCGTACGTCGTCCGGGGTGCGGACCAGGTCCACGACCGACAGATAGACCTGGATGAAGTGCGCGAAGTCCGTGAACGTGAAGTAGTCGGCAAGCGCCTCCACGTCCGTCGGCACCTTGGAGTCGGGGTGGCGGGCGGAGAGCGCGGAGACGATACGGGGGGACGCCGAGCCGACGTGGTGCACATGCAGTTCCGCCTTGGGCAGTCCGGCGATGAAGGCATGTGGGTCGCGTCGCTGCTCTGCGGTGCGCGGTTCGGTCACGGTTTCCTCCCCAGGAACGGGCTTGATCGGCTGATCGGTGGGTCGCGGAACATCGTATGCGGCGGGATTCCGGTGGCATTCCGGCGGTGGGCGGGCGGCTGCCGGGCGGTGTCGGGGCCGTAGCATGACGGAACGTACGAAAGAGGTGACTCGCCATGTCCAAGGCCGAGGGGCCGGTGCCGGGCGCCGGCGCTGAGCCTGAGCGGGATCCGTGGGCGGCGCCGGAGGATGTGCCGCCGGGCGACGTGTCGTCGGGGGCGATGGGGTCGCCGGGGGTGCTGGGGTCACCGGGGGCGCCGGGAGGTCCGGGTGCGCCGGTTCCGTTGGCGAAGCGGGATCCGTGGGCGCCGCCCGAGGACGTGCCGCACGGAGCGGGGCGGGCTTCGGGGTGGTCGGCGCCCTCCGTGCACGATCAGTCGACGATCGCCGCGGGCGGGCCTTTCGCGGCGCCTCCGCCTCCGCCGCCGGCTGCCGGGGCGGGGGAGCCGGTGCCGCCGCCGCCCGTCGGGCCCGAGGGGCCGGGGCAGGTGCCGTACGGGTACCCCGGGGTGCCGGGGCAGCAGGATTACGTGGGTCCGCAGGGTTATCCCGGATACCCCGGGTATCCGGGCTACCAAGGGCAGGGCCCGCCCGGATACGGCTGGCCCGCCATGCCGATGGCTCCCGCCAACGGGATGGGCGTGACCTCGCTCGTCCTCGGGATCATCGCGGCCGCCGTCTTCTGCCTGTGGCCCCTGGCGATCGTCCTCGGCATCCTCGCGATCATCTTCGGGGCGATCGGGCGCGGCAGGGCGAGGCGGGGCGAGGCGACGAATCCCGGGCAGGCGCTGGCCGGGATCATCTGCGGGATCACCGGGATCGTGCTGGGCGTGGGGCTCCTTGTGGCACTGATCGTCATCCCGGACGACGCGTTCGAGGACGGGGCCTCGGGGGACAGCGGCCGCGCGGTGACTGTGGCTGCCAACCCCTGAGCCGCCAACCCCTGAGCTGTCCCCCCTGAGCCCCCCGGATCCCCCCCGCAGTCACCGCAAGCGGTCCCGCGCCTCCATCAAGGCGAACCCCAGCAGATTCGGCCCCCGCCACTTCGCCGGATCCTGGATCCGGGGATCGTCGGCCGCAAGGCCCACACCCCAGATGCGGTCCATGGGGCTCGCCTCCACAAGGACCCGCGAACCCGTGCCGACGAGGAACCCGCGGAGCTCGTCCGTCGACGAGAACTTGTGGACGCTGCCCTCGACCACGATCCCGAAGCGCTCCCGCTCCCATATCGCCTCGTCGAAGCCCCGCACCAGGCGCCCCGCCTTCTTCGCCTCGGCGGGCGTCCGCGAGGCGAGGACCGCGCGCTCCGCCTCCGCGTCCTCGAAGAGCCGGGCCTTGGCCGCCATCATCCAGTGCTCGGCCGTCCCGTACGCCACTCCGTCCACGGTGAACGGCGCGAGCCACCACTGACTCAGGCAGCTGGAGCCCAGCGTGCCGTCCCTGCGCGGGGTGTGCCCCCAGAAATGGAGGTACTTCAGCCGCCCTCCGTCGCCCTTCCGCAACGCCGCGACCAGCGCTTCCACCGAGTCGATCTTCGTCATGCATGCGAGTCTGGCACGCACCACTGACACTCCGTCCCGGGTTTTCCAGGGCGACTCGACACCTGGTCGACAGATTCCGTCGCGTAACCAAAAGGCAACAACGGAATCACTTGTTGGAGCACCAGTGCTCTGTCAGGATCGGCACTCAAATCGATCTGGAGCTACGCCGACCCCTGCGGGACGGGGGCGACGGCGGAGGAGAGCGTCATGCACAACTTCCAGGCGCAGGACCACTTCGCGGAAGGCGCGCAGTACATCGCGGGACGGCTGACCGAAGGCACGTCGGGGAGAACCCAGGCGGTCGTCGACCCGGCCACGGGCGACACGGTCCACACGTACGAACTCGCGGGCGAGAAGGACGTCGACGCCGCGGTCGCCGCCGCCGCGCACGCCTTCCCCGGCTGGGCCGGCGCCACGCCCGGCGAGCGCTCCGACGCCATGCACCGCTTCGCCGCCGTCCTGGCCGACCGCGCCGAGGAGTTCGCGCAGGCCGAGTCGCTCCAGTGCGGCAAGCCGATCAAGCTGAGCCGGGAGTTCGACGTCCCCGGGACCGTCGACAACGCCGCGTTCTTCGCGGGCGCCGCCCGCCATCTGCAGGGCCAGTCGGCCGGCGAGTACTCCGGTGACCACACCTCGTACATCCGCCGTGAGCCCATCGGTGTCGTCGGGTCCATCGCGCCCTGGAACTACCCCCTCCAGATGGCCGCCTGGAAGGTCCTTCCGGCCATCGCCGCCGGCAACACCATCGTCCTCAAGCCCGCCGAGCTGACGCCCTTCACCTCGCTCCTCTTCGCGCAGGCCGCCACCGAGGCGGGCATCCCCGACGGTGTCGTCAACATCATCAGCGGAGCCGGGCGGGACGCCGGAGAACGGCTCGTGGGCCACCCCGACGTCGCCATGACCTCCTTCACCGGGTCCACCGGCGTCGGCAAGCGCGTCGCCGAGATCGCCACGGCGACCGTGAAGCGGCTCCACCTGGAGCTCGGCGGCAAGGCGCCCTTCGTCGTCTTCGACGACGCCGACCTCGACGCCGCCGTGCACGGCGCGGTCGCCGGCGCGCTCATCAACACCGGGCAGGACTGCACGGCCGCCACGCGCGCGTACGTACAGCGCCCGCTGTACGACGCCTTCGTGGAGGGCGTCGCCGAGCTCATGGAGACCGTGCGGCTCGGCGACCCGTTCGACCCGAACACCGATCTCGGGCCGCTCATCTCGCACGTCCACCGGGACCGCGTCGCCGGTTTCGTCGACCGGGCCCGCTCCTACGCGCGCGTGGTCACCGGTGGCGAGGCGCTCGCCCACCCCGGCGCCTTCTACAAGCCCACCCTCATCGCCGACGCCGCGCAGGACAGCGAGATCGTGCAGTCCGAGATCTTCGGTCCTGTCCTTGTGGTGCTGCCGTTCGACTCCGACGACGAGGGCATCCGGCTCGCCAACGACACCCCCTACGGCCTCGCCGCCTCCGCCTGGAGCCGCGACGTCTTCCGCGCCAACCGCGCGACCCGCGAGATCAAGGCGGGCTGCGTCTGGGTCAACGACCACATCCCGATCCTCAGCGAGATGCCGCACGGCGGATACAAGGCATCGGGCTACGGAAAGGACATGTCCGCCTACTCATTCGAGGAGTACACGCAGGTCAAGCACGTCATGTTCGACAACACCGCGGTGGTCCGCAAGGACTGGCACCGCACGATCTTCGGGGACCGATAGTCAGTAGGCCGCCCGACCAGCGGCCGCACACCCTCCCGAAAGGGCAACCAAGCGCATGGAGCAGTACGAGCCCGACCGCCTGTCCCCAGCCCAATTGGCCGCCATGCACCGCAGCATGCGGAACGGCAGGGCCTCCCTCACCCGCCGTTCCCTGCTGCGCGCCGGCACCGGCGGCGCGTTCGCCATCGGCGGGCTCGGGGCACTCAGTGCCTGCGGGATCCCGGCGGCGGGCAAGAGCCAGGGCGACGTCTCGTCCGACGACCACTCGGCCAAGGAGAAGCAGATCTTCTTCTCCAACTGGACCGAGTACATGGACGTCGACGACAAGAAGAACCGCCCCACCCTGGACGCGTTCACCAAGCGCACCGGGATCAAGGTCAAGTACACCGAGGACATCAACGACAACGTCGAGTTCTTCGGGAAGATCAAGCCGCAGCTCGCGGCCGGCCAGGAGACCGGGCGTGACCTCATCTGTGTCACGGACTGGCTCGCGGCCAGGCTCATCCGCTTCGGCTGGGTCCAGAAACTGGACCCGGCCAACCTGCCCCACGCGTACACCAACCTGGCCTCCCAGTTCCGCAACCCGGACTGGGACCCGGGGCGCGCGTACTCGTACCCCTGGACCGGCATCTCCACCGTCATCGCGTACAACAAGAAGGCGACCGACGGCGAAGAGATCACCTCGGTGTCGCAGCTCCTGGACAACCCCAAGCTCAAGGGCCGCGTCGGTTTCCTCTCCGAGATGCGCGACTCCGTCGGCATGACGCTCATCGACATGGGCAAGGACCCGGGGAAGTTCACCGACGACGACTTCGACGCGGCGATCGCCCGCCTCCAGAAGGCCGTCGACAAGGGTCAGATCCGTCGCTTCACCGGCAACGACTACACGTCGGACCTCGCCAAGGGCGACTTCGCCGCGTGTCTGGCCTGGGCCGGTGACGTCGTCCAGCTGAAGGCCGACAACCCGGAGATCGACTTCCACATCCCGGACGCGGGCTACATCACGTCCACGGACAACCTCCTCGTCCCGAACAAGGCGCGCCACAAGCGCAACGCGGAGCGGCTCATCGACTACTACTACGAGCCCGAGCCCGCAGCCCGCCTCGCCGCGTACATCAACTACGTCTGCCCCGTCGACGGCGTACGCCCCGAGCTCGCGAAGCTCGACAAGGACGCGGCGAACAACACGCTGATCCTCCCGGACAAGGAGATGGCGGCGAAGTCCCGCGGCTTCCGCTCGCTGACGCCGAAGGAAGAGACGGCGTACGAGGAGAAGTTCGCCAAGCTGACCGGCGCCTGAGGGCCCGCTGTAGTCCCCCGTAGTCCACCGCCTCTCCCCTCGACCCCCTGGACGCACCATGACGACTGCTACAGAACACGGCGGCGACGTCCGCCTCACCGGGATCAGCAAGACCTACGGCTCCTTCACCGCCGTACAGCCGCTCGACCTGACTGTGCCGCAGGGCTCCTTCTTCGCGCTGCTCGGCGCATCCGGCTGTGGCAAGACCACAACGCTCCGCATGATCGCGGGACTTGAGGAGCCCAGCTCGGGCACCGTCCACCTCGGCGACCAGGACGTCACGGCACTGCCGCCCTACAAGCGGCCCGTCAACACCGTCTTCCAGTCGTACGCGCTCTTCCCGCACCTCGACATCTTCGAGAACGTCGCCTTCGGCCTGCGCCGCCGCGGCATCAAGTCCGTGAAGAAGCAGGTCGGCGAGATGCTCGACCTCGTCCAGCTCGGCGAGCAGGCCCGCAAGAAGCCGCACCAGCTCTCCGGCGGCCAGCAGCAGCGCGTCGCCGTCGCCCGCGCTCTGATCAACCACCCCAAGGTGCTGCTCCTCGACGAGCCGCTCGGCGCCCTGGACCTCAAGCTGCGCCGCCAGATGCAGCTCGAACTCAAGCGCATCCAGACCGAGGTGGGCATCACCTTCGTGCACGTCACGCACGACCAGGAGGAGGCCATGACGATGGCCGACCAGGTCGCGGTGATGAACGCGGGCCGCGTCGAACAGCTCGGCGCCCCCGCCGACCTCTACGAGAACCCGGGCACCACCTTCGTCGCCAACTTCCTCGGCACGTCGAACTTCATAGAGGCCGAGATCGCCGGACGCAGCGGCGACGACCTCACCCTGAAGGCGGGCGACGGCAAGCTCATCCTGCCGACCGCGCGATGTTCGGCCGCCACGACCACGGGCGGCAAGGTCCTGCTCGGCGTACGCCCGGAGAAGATCTCCCTCACGCACGCCGACGCGGCGGGGGAGATTCCCGAGGGGCGCAACCGCATCACGGGCCGCATCGCCGACAGCAGCTTCATCGGCGTCTCCACGCAGTACGTCGTCGACAGCCCGATCTGCGACTCCTTCGAGGTGTACGCGCAGAACATCGAGCGCGACACCCGCCTCGTGCCCGGCACCGAGGTCGTCCTGCACTGGAACCCCGCGCACACCTTCGGCCTGGACGCCGCCCAGGACATCGAAGCGGGCGTCGAGAAGGTCGAGGAGGACGCCTCCGCATGACGACGACCCTCACCGAAGCGCCCCCGGAGAAGGAACCCGAGGCGGCGCCCCGCAAGATCCGCAAACGCGGCCGGCTGGTCCCCTACTGGCTGCTGCTCCCCGGCATCCTCTGGCTCGTCGTCTTCTTCGCGCTGCCGCTGGTCTACCAGGCATCGACGTCCGTCCAGACGGGCTCCCTCGAAGACGGCTTCAAGGTCACCTGGCACTTCGCCACCTACTGGGACGCCCTGAGCGACTACTGGCCGCAGTTCCTGCGCTCGGTGACGTACGCGGGCGCCGCCACGATCCTGTGCCTGCTGCTCGGCTATCCGCTCGCGTACCTGATCGCGTTCCGCGCGGGCCGCTGGCGCAACCTCATCCTCGTACTCGTCATCGCGCCGTTCTTCACCAGCTTCCTCATCCGTACGCTGGCCTGGAAGACGATCCTCGCCGACGGCGGGCCCGTGGTGGGCGCGCTCAACTCGCTGCACTTCCTGGACGTCACCAGCTGGCTGGGCGTGACGGAGGGCGACCGGGTCCTGGCCACACCGCTCGCCGTGATCTGCGGACTCACGTACAACTTCCTGCCGTTCATGATCCTGCCGCTCTACACGTCCCTGGAGCGCATCGACGGCCGCCTTCACGAGGCGGCGGGCGATCTCTACGCCAAGCCGTCCACCACCTTCCGCAAGGTGACCTTCCCGCTCTCCATGCCGGGCGTCGTCTCCGGGACGCTGCTCACGTTCATCCCGGCGGCCGGCGACTACGTCAACGCGGATCTGCTCGGCTCCACCGACACCCGCATGGTCGGAAACGTCATCCAGACGCAATTCCTGCGCATTCTGGATTACCCGACGGCCGCGGCTCTCTCCTTCATCCTCATGGCGGCGATCCTGGTCATGGTCACCGTCTACATCCGTAAGTCCGGGACGGAGGATCTCGTCTGATGGCTGCCTTCTTCCGCTGGCTGCGCGGCAAATTCGTCGTCATCGCGGGTCTGCTGACGCTCGCGTATCTGCTGCTCCCGAACATCGTCGTGACGGTGTTCTCCTTCAACAATCCGACGGGGCGCTTCAATTACTCCTGGCAGGAGTTCTCGCTCGACGCCTGGAAGGACCCGTGCGGCGTCGCCGACATGTGCGGCTCGCTGTCGCTGAGCCTGCAGATCGCGGCCTGGGCGACGATCGGCGCGACGCTGCTCGGCACGATGATCGCCTTCGCGCTCGTCCGCTACCGCTTCCGGGCGCGCGGCGCGGTGAACTCGCTGATCTTCCTGCCGATGGCGATGCCCGAGGTCGTCATGGCCGCGTCGCTGCTCACGCTCTTCCTCAACATGGGCGCGCAGCTCGGCTTCTGGACGATTCTCATCGCCCACATCATGTTCTGCCTCAGCTTCGTGGTGACCGCCGTCAAGGCGCGCGTCATGTCGATGGACCCGCGCCTGGAACAGGCAGCGCAGGACCTTTACGCAGGTCCCGTGCAGACGTTTCTGAGGGTGACGCTCCCGATCGCCGCGCCCGGCATCGCGGCCGGCGCACTGCTCGCCTTCGCGCTCTCCTTCGACGACTTCATCATCACGAACTTCAACGCGGGCTCCACCGTGACGTTCCCCATGTTCGTCTGGGGATCGGCACAGCGGGGCACGCCCGTTCAGATCAATGTGATCGGTACGGCGATGTTCCTTGTCGCCGTGCTTCTGGTGCTGGCCGGAATGCTCATCGGCAAGCGCCGCAACAAGCAAGCGTAGTAACGCTTTTACGTTTCTGAAGGAGTGGAAATCATGGCCCCAAGCGCCATGACCCGTTGGACCAAGTCTCTTTCCGACGCCCAGCCGCTTTCCTACTGGCTGGACGACCCGGGCAAGCCACCCGCCGAGCCCTCCCTCACCGCCGACGAGCAGTGCGACCTGCTCGTCGTCGGCGGCGGCTACAGCGGACTGTGGACCGCGCTCATCGCCAAGGAACGCGACCCGCACCGCGAGGTGGTCCTGCTCGAAGGCCGCGAGGCGGGCTGGGCCGCCTCCGGCCGCAACGGCGGCTTCTGCGCCGCCTCCCTCACTCATGGCATCTCCAACGGCCTGTCCCGCTGGCCCGGCGAGATCGCGAAGCTGGAGGAGCTCGGCGCCCGCAACCTCGACGAGATCGAGGCGGCCGTCAAGCGCTACTCCATCGACTGCGACTTCGAACGCACCGGCGAGATCGACGTGGCGACCCAGCCGCACCAGCTCGCCGAACTCCACGAGATGTACGGGGAGATGGCGGAGCACGGCCTCGCGGACGGGTCCGAACTCCTGGACGCGGACGCGGTGCGCGAGCACGTCGACTCACCCACCTTCCTCGGCGGCCTCTGGGACCGCAAGGGCGTCGCGATGCTCCACCCGGCGAAGCTGGCCTGGGGCCTCAAGCGGGCCTGCCTGGAGAAGGGCGTACGCATCTACGAGCACACGCCCGCGCTCCAACTCGCCTCCTCCGGCGCGGGGATGGCCGTCCGCACCCCCTACGGCCGGGTCCGTGCCCGGCAGGTCGCGCTCGCCACGAACATCTTCCCCTCGCTGGTCAAGCGCCTGCGGGCGTACACGGTCCCGGTCTACGACTACGCGCTGATGACCGAGCCGCTGAGCGAGGAGCAGCTGGCGGCCATCGGCTGGAAGAACCGCCAGGGCCTGGGCGACAGCGCCAACCAGTTCCACTACTTCCGGCTCTCCGCCGACAACCGCATCCTGTGGGGCGGTTACGACGCGATCTACCCCTTCGGCGGCAAGCTGCGCGCCGAGCACGACGACCGCCCCGAGACGTACGCGAAGCTGGCGGGCCACTTCTTCACCTGCTTCCCGCAGCTGGAGGGCCTGCGCTTCACGCACGCGTGGGGCGGCGCGATCGACACCTGCTCCCGCTTCTCGGCGTTCTTCGGCACCGCCCACTCCGGCCGTGTCGCCTACGCCGCGGGCTACACGGGCCTCGGTGTCGGGGCCACCCGGTTCGGCGCCGACGTGATGCTGGACCTGCTCTCGGGCGAGCGGACGGAACGCACCTCCCTGGAGATGGTCCGCACGAAGCCGCTGCCGTTCCCGCCCGAGCCGTTCGCGTGGACGGGCGTCGCGCTGACCAAGTGGTCCCTGGCCCGCGCCGACGAGAACAGCGGCAGGCGCAATCTGTGGCTGAAGACGATGGACAAGCTGGGCCTCGGCTTCGACAGCTGAGGCGCCCGCGGGGCGGGTGTGGTACTCCACCGCCCCCGAGGACCAGTCCACGTGCGGAGAACGCTCCTCGGCGTGCAGCGTCTTGG
>NZ_JBFBJK010000029.1:0-87486 GCF_040686095.1 Streptomyces sp. NPDC086554 | reverse complement strand
CGGGGGCTGCGGGGGGGGGTGGGGGGTGTGGTCGGCGGCCCGCGCCCCCCCCCCCCCCCACACCCGCCCCGTCGCACTACCAACTGGTAGCCGAAACCCGCGTAATGCTCCGCCCCCGACCCCCTCTCGCCTGTGACAGGCACAGCTGGCGCAGAGGAAGAGGGAGGTCCCGCCATGAATGCCTCAAGGACGAAGTCGGCGGTCGAATGGCTGGTGTCGGTGGCGCCGGATCCGGAAGCCTGCCGCTGGGAGTGGGAGCGAAATCCCCTCGGGGTCGCGCTGCTGCCGGCGGGCAGGCTCTGGGACGTACTCATCCTGCCCGGCGAACTCGGCTACCCCACGCTTGACGTGCTCACCCGCTGCATCGACCGCCCAGGACCCGTGCTCGCCGACTTCGGCGACGCCCGCATGGGGTTCTTCGTCCCGGCGGGCACGGTCGCCCGCTGGATCGGTACGGGCATCCGCGGCGCGGGCCGCGGCACCTGGATCGTCGTGCCCTATCCCGGGCGGGCCAGCGGCGCGGCGCGCTGGCTGATCCTGCCGGACGGTTCGGGCACCCTGACCGATCCGGCGCTGCTGGAACTCGCGATGCACGAGGCGGCGGCGGGTCTCGCCCGGGAGGGGCAGGAGGGGGGAGGGGGGAGTCAGTAGTCCCGGTCAGGGGAGTGCCGCAGCGGCACAGGAGTGGTTGAAGGTCTTGACAGCCTTATTGGTCTGGACCAAATTAAGCGCACCCGCCCTCCAATCCCCCCATGCCCGGAGGCAGTTGTGGATCGTTCCGTGTTGCGTTCCCGTTCCCATTCCCTGAGACGTCTCACCGTGGCCGCGGCCGCCTCCTGCGCGCTCGCCGCGTCCGGCCTTCCTGCCATGTCCGCTGCAGCGGACACCGCACGACCGAAGGCCGCCGCCGACCACGCCCTCGTCGGCTATCTGCACACCAGCTTCGCCAACGGCTCCGGATACACCCGGCTCGCGGACACCCCCGACAGCTGGGACATCATCGACCTCGCCTTCGGCGAGCCGACGTCCGCCACATCGGGCGACATCCGCTTCAGTCTCTGCCCGCAGACCGAGTGCCCGAACGTGGAGACCAAGGACGAGTTCAAGGCCGCGATCAAGGCCAAGCAGGCGGCGGGCAAGAAGGTCCTGATCTCCATCGGCGGCCAGAACGGCCAGGTGCAGCTCACCACCACACAGGCCCGCGACACCTTCGTGTCGTCCGTCTCCGCGATCATCGACGAGTACGGACTCGACGGCCTGGACATCGACTTCGAGGGCCACTCCCTCTCCCTGAACGCCGACGACACGGACTTCAAGAACCCGACGACCCCGTCGATCGTGAACCTCATCTCCGCGGTGAGGACCCTCAAGTCCAAGTACGGCAGCGGCTTCACGCTGACCATGGCGCCGGAGACCTTCTTCGTCCAGCTCGGCTACCAGTACTACGGCACCGGCAAATGGGGCGGCCAGGACCCGCGCGCGGGCGCGTACCTCCCGGTCATCCACGCCCTGCGCGACGACCTCACCCTGCTGCACGTCCAGGACTACAACTCGGGGCCGATCATGGGCCTGGACAACCAGTACCACTCCATGGGCGGCGCCGACTTCCACATCGCCATGACCGACATGCTGCTCACCGGCTTCCCGGTGGCGGGCGACACCGACAATGTCTTCCCCGCCCTGCCCCCGGAGAAGGTGGCCATCGGCATGCCGGCCTCCACCAATGCGGGCAACGGCCATGTGCCGACCACCGAGGTCAACAAGGCCCTGAACTGCCTCACCAAGGGCACCGACTGCGGTGCGTACGCGACGCACGGCACCTGGCCGGCGCTGCGCGGCCTCATGACGTGGTCGATCAACTGGGACCGCCACAACAACTGGGAGTTCTCGAAGAACTTCGACGCCTACTTCGGTTGAGGCGTCCGCGTCCCGTAGCGCGTGACCACGACCACCATCACCTGCAGCACCATCCCGAACAGCAGCCAACTGGCCACGACGTCCAGCGGCCAGTGGTACCCGCGCCGCACAAGACCGAGCCCGACCCCGAAGTTCAACAGGGCACAGGCGATGACCAGTTCACGACGTCCGTACGTGCTTCGCAGATACGGAAGCAGGAGCAGCGCCGCCCCGCCGTAGGCGACCACGGCGGTGGCGGTGTGGCCCGAAGGGTAGTAGCCGCTGCCGTCCATGCCGGGCGGTCCGGTGCGGTCGATGAGGACCTTGAGCGGGATCACGAGCGCCGGGATCGCCACCATCGCCACGGTGGCGGTCACCGGGGCGAGCCACCAGCGGAAGACGCCGTCGAGCCTGCCCCGCCAGGCGGTCCAGACGACGACGGCACCGAGCACGGGTCCGGCGACCGCCACGCCACCGAGGTCGGCGAGGAACTCGGCGGCGCCGTCCGGGAGCCTGCTTCCGGTGATCCAGGGGCTGAGCCGCTGGTCCGCGTCGAGGAGGGGTCCTTCGGCGATCACCTGCCAGGTGACGAGCGCGAGGAACAGCGCACAGAGGGAAATAAAAATGGCCGGCCACCTCGGAACAGGGGGGGTAGTTCCGAAGTGGCCGGGCTGATCGGCGAACCGCGCGCCCCGGGGGGTTTGGGGCGTGCGGCCATCCGATCGGTGAGGAGTTCCGGAGCCAGAAGCTCCGGGTGTGTGCGCGATGGCACGACCAAGACGGGGCTGGGGAGGCTCCGTCCCGGTGTCGCCCACAGTCCCCTGTGGGCGGGGTGTTTCTCTCATCTGCAGAAACCGTACGTCAGGTGGTGACGGGCCGACAGGCGGAACGGCAACCCGTCATGGGCCCCGCACACGTTCTTCACACGCCCTGCCCGTCACCCCAGGTCATGGCTCTCTCACCGCGCGAGGTACACACACGTCAGGGCATGTGCGGATACATACGGAGCCGGGATCTTCCCGCTTTGGGGTGATCCCGGCTCCCTTGAGCGCTATGGATGACGGCCGTGGCCGACTCCCCGCGTCAGATGCCGGCGAACGCCGCCTCGATGATGTCCAGGCCCTCGTTGAGGAGGTCGTCGCCGATCACCAGCGGCGGCAGGAAGCGCAGCACGTTGCCGTACGTGCCACAGGTGAGGACGAGCAGGCCCTCGGCGTGGCAGGCCTTGGCCAGCGCGGCGGTCGCCTCCGGGTTCGGCTCCTTGGTGGTGCGGTCCTTGACCAGCTCGATGGCGATCATGGCGCCACGGCCGCGGATGTCGCCGACGACGTCGTACTTCTCCGCGATGGCGGCGAGGCGCGACTTCATCGTCGCCTCGATCGCCTTGGCCTTGCCGTTGAGGTCGAGCTCCTTCATCGTCTCGATGGCACCGAGCGCACCGGCGCAGGCCACCGGGTTGCCGCCGTAGGTGCCGCCGAGGCCGCCGGCGTGCGCGGCGTCCATGATCTCGGCGCGCCCGGTGACGGCAGCGAGCGGCAGACCACCGGCAATGCCCTTCGCCGTGGTGATCAGGTCCGGGACGATGCCCTCGTCCTCACAGGCGAACCACTGACCGGTGCGGCAGAAGCCGGACTGGATCTCGTCGGCGACGAAGACGATGCCGTTGTCGTTGGCGAACTGCACGATCGCGGGCAGGAAGCCCTTCGCGGGCTCGATGAAGCCGCCCTCGCCGAGCACCGGCTCGATGATGATCGCGGCGACGTTGTCCGCGCCGACCTGCTTGGTGATCTGGTCGATGGCCTGCTTGGCGGCCTCGGGACCGGCGTTCTCCTCGCCCGTCGGCCAGCGGTAGCCGTAGGCCACCGGTACGCGGTAGACCTCGGGCGCGAACGGCCCGAAGCCGTTCTTGTACGGCATGTTCTTGCTGGTCAGCGCCATCGTGAGGTTGGTCCGGCCGTGGTAGCCGTGGTCGAAGACGACGACGGCCTGGCGCTTGGTGTGCGCACGGGCGATCTTGACGGCGTTCTCGACGGCCTCGGCGCCGGAGTTGAAGAGCGCGGACTTCTTCGCGTGGTCACCCGGCGTCAGCTCCGCGAGCTGCTCGGCGACGGCGACGTACCCCTCGTACGGCGTGACCATGAAACAGGTGTGGGTGAAGTCGGCGAGCTGCGCGGTCGCGCGGCGCACGACGGCCTCGGCGCTCGCACCGACCGACGTCACGGCGATGCCGGAGCCGAAGTCGATGAAGCGGTTCCCGTCTACGTCCTCGATGATGCCGCCACCGGCGCGCGCCGCGAACACGGGCAGCACCGAACCCACCCCACCGGCGACCGTGGCGGTCCGGCGGGCCTGCAGCTCCTGGGACTTCGGCCCGGGAATGGCGGTGACGACGCGGCGCTCCTGCGGAATTTCGGTCATGGAGGGCTCCTGGGGGTGGGGGCGTTACGGACGCACTGTTGCTTTCTTCGCAGGTTAGGGCCGCGGACCGGGGGCGGTCATGCTCCACGGGGGAGTTGTTGGGCGTGGCGGTTGTCCGTGGTGGACATAGCGGCCCGCCCGGTGGGGTCAGGGGGTGGCGATCGGAGCGTGCTCTCGCGTTCCGACAGCCATGTCGTCGTGGTCCTTGTGATCGGCCATCGGACGACCGTAGCGGGACAGAGGCGTGCGGCCCAGCTCGCGCCGCCCCATTCCCGCAGGCCCGGCCGCGTATCCGGTGAACTCCCCCTGCGGGGGCACTAGATTGACCCGCGGAACAGCAGAGCGGCAGGTCAGGGGGCAAGGGGCATGGACTCCGACGGCACATACGACGCACGCGGCACGCACGCCACACCGGTGCCGCGGCCGGCGGTGCCTCCGTCCGGTGCCGCGGCCGGTCCTCCGCCACGGGTGCCCGCCGCGCCGCCGATGCCCCGGCAGGCGCCCGGCGCCGACAGCGCCACATCCGTCGCCGAATGGCTCGCCGCGCCGCGCCCCGAGGTGGCTCCGGGCCTCTGGCGCTACGCCTACCGGCCTCCGGCGCCCGAGGCCGATGGCGAAGGCGCCGATCGGCGACTGATCGTCGGCATAGTGATCTCCGCCCTGCTCGGTCTGCTGTTCTGGTCGCTGTGGCGGCAGGGCAGCATCCCCTATCAGTGGGCCCCGCTGAAGCTGTTCACGCCGGGCGACTGGTGGTGGGCCGGCAGCGCCACTCCCAAGGCGTGGCAGGCCGAGGACGCCCGGATCGTCTACGACGGGGTGGTCTTCGGCGCGGTGCTGTACACCGTCGGTCGGCTTGGCGCCTGGCCGGACGCGATCCAGCACTTCGTGGTGCGGCGCCCGCAACCGGCCCGTGCCGTGCTCGCCTCCGTCGCGGCGGTTGGTGTCCTGGTCTTCGTCTGGCCGAGCGCCCTCGGGCTCGACGCGCGGGCGCTGCCCGTGGCCGACCCCGTCTTCTCACTGGTCGCGCTCGTCGCGGGTGGGTACGAAGTATTCGAATCGCGCCTGCTCACCGACGCCCTGTACGTCCTGATCACCCTCGCCGTGCTGTGGCCCTTCGTGCGGATCGGAGGGTGGTGGCAGGCGGTCCGCGACGCCAGGGCCGTGAAGGAGCGGACGCCCGCCGCGCCGCCGCGCCCCGCCGACGACGCCACGCGCGCCCACTGGCCCAAACTGCGCGAGGCGGGACACGACAAGGCCGCTGATCTGCTCTCCACCGAACTGGTCGGCGGACGCATGAACGACGTCGACTGCGCCCGCGTGGCCCACGCCTGGCGCACGGCCACCCCCGACCCGGGGGCTCTCGCCGCCTTCGTGGACACGGTCGCCCGGCACGGCCGCGCCGCCTGGGCCCACCCCTCCGGCCGGCGTGACCTGCCCGCTCGCACAGCCGTCCACGACGTGCTCACCGGCCAGGTCAGGATCGGCCGCTACGCCAAGGACGAGCGCAACCCCTACGCCGTACGCAACGCCGCCGCCGCGCTCGATCCCGCCGTGCTCGGCACCTCCCTGCTTGCTGTGGGTCCGTCCGGAGCGGGCAAGACCGGACGGCTCATGCGTCCGGTGGTCGAGTCGCTCGCCCTGGGCGCCCTCACGGGGCAGTGCGCCGTCGTCGCCGTGGGCTCGGCGGGCACGGAGCTCGGTGCCGACGACGCGTACGACGTCGTGGTCAAGCCGGGCGATCCGGCGTCCGTCCACGACATCGACCTGTACGCGGACTGCGCCGACGCGGACGAGGCCGCGGCCTTCCTCGCCGAAGCGTTGGTCGGCGACCTCGAGGCCGTCGAGACGCGGCGCGCCGCCACCACTCTCGCGCAACTGCTCGGCCCCTACCGGGTCCTCCACGGAGGCTTCCCCTCCGTCCCCGTGCTGCGCGAACTGCTCGAAGGGGACCCCGTCGGCCTCGCCGCCCTCCAGGCGGGCCTCGCCACGGGCGAGCACACGGCCATGCGCCGCGAACTCGACGCCCGTATCCGTCAGTCCGGCTCTCCGGGCGACCCGGGCCCCGCCCTGGCCGACCGGCTCGCCCTGCTCGACCGGCCCGCTTTCGCCGACTTCTTCAACCCCGGCGGCGAGGGACGCCCCTTCTCCATGCGCGCCGTCGTCCACCACCCGCTCCGGGTCAGAGTGGATCTGCCCGAGCACGGACACGAGGAGGCGTCGAGGCTGCTTGCCCGACTGCTGCTCGCTCAGTTCACGTACGTCGTCCGCGGCCGTGCCCGGCGGCCGCACTTCGCCTGTCTGATCCTCGACGACGCCGCGCGCACCCTCACCACCGAGAGCGTGCGCGCCATCCAGCGGCTGCGGTCGCTGAACGCGGGCGTCGTGCTCGGTCTGCGCACCATCGGCGAGGTACCGGAGCCGCTCCAGGGGCCGCTCTTTGCGGCGGTCGGCTGCCGGATGGCCTTCTCCGGCGTGACGACCTGGGACGGTCGTCGGTTCACCGAGGCCTGGGGCACCGAGTGGATCGAGACGAAGGAAGTCGCACAGCACACCGTCTTCGCCGATCAGCCGATGACGCGGGCGCTGCACTCGCTGCGCAAGCTCGTCACCGGCAAGGCGGTCACGACCGACGCCGTCACCGTGCGCAAGGTCGAGCGCGAGCGCTGGTCCGCCTCCGACCTCGCCCACGCCCTGCCTCCCGGCCACGCCGTGCTCTCGCTCACCGATGTGCGCGGCGAGCACGCCCCGCCGCTCCTCGTGGACCTCCGGGGTTAGTCGGCAGGGCGTAGGTAGGGATGTACGTACTGGGTAATCGGTCCCGTACGTACCGTACGGTGAGGCAGAATCGACACAGGTCGTTCATACGTAGCGGCCAAAAGATCCACATCTCGTCCGGGATGCGATGTACGGACCGGGCGGGTGCCGTCTCGCCCGACGTCGTCGACACCCAGACCTGCCACTGACCCGACCTGAAGGTCCCATGCCGCCCACGCTCGCCTCGTTGGTCCATCACTCCGCGCTCAAGCTCACCGTGCGCGCGGGCGAGGAGCATCTGGATGCCCCCGTGCGCTGGGCGCATGCCAGTGAGCTCACCGATCCCGTGCCCTACATGGAGGGCGGCGAGCTCCTCCTGATCACCGCGCTCAAGCTGGACGCGGAGGATCCCGACGCGATGCGCCGCTATGTGAAGCGGCTTGCGGCTGCCGGTGTCGTCGGGCTCGGCTTCGCGGTCGGCGTGCACTACGACGACATTCCGCAGGCGCTGGTCGATGCCGCGGAGGGTGAGGGGCTTCCGCTCATCGAGGTGCCTCGGCGCACGCCGTTCCTCGCCATCAGCAAGGCCGTGTCGGCCGCGATCGCCGCCGACCAGTACCGCGCGGTGACGGCGGGCTTCGCGGCCCAGCGCGAGCTGACCAAGCAAGCGCTGAGCGACGGCCCCGAGGGGCTGCTCGCCGCGCTGGCCGGGCAGGTGGACGGCTGGGCCGCGCTGTACGACGCGTCCGGTGCCGTCGTCGCCACGGCACCGGAGTGGGCGTCCCGCAGGGCCGCCCGCCTCACCTCCGACGTCGAGCGGCTGCGGGACCGGACGGCCCCCGCGAGCGCGGTCGTCGCCGGCACGGAGGACCGCGTGGAGCTGCACTCGATCGGCACCGGGCGGCGGCCGCGCGCCGCGCTCGCCGTCGGCACGGCGTCCACCCTCGGCACCGCCGAGCGGTACGCGCTGCACTCCGCGATAGCGCTCCTCACCCTCACCACGGAGCGGAACCGCTCGCTGCACGCCGCCGAGGCGCGGATCGGGGCTGCGGTGCTGAGGATGCTGCTCGCCGGGGAGCCGGATCACGCGCGGACCGTGGCGGGGGAGCTGTACGGGGGGCTCCTTGACGCCCCGTTCCGCCTCGTCATGGCTGAAGTGCCGGCCTCCGCCCCCGAGGGCGGCGACCCGCTGGCCGGGCTCACCGACGCCGTCGAATCGGCCGCCGCGCGCGCCGGCGAGGCGCTCCTCGTCGTGCCTTACGGCGAGCGGCTCGTGCTCCTCGTCGTGGACGGCGGGGCAGGGGCGGCGGCCTGCGTCGCGTACGCGGAGCAGCTGGAGTCCGGCCGCTCGGAGGTGCGCGAGCAGGGCGCGGGCGACGACGCGTCGCTCCTGATGGGGCTCTCCGCGCCCGCCGGACCGATCGCGGCGGCCACGGCGTACAAGCAGGCAGACCAGGCGCTGTCCGTGGCCCGGCGGCGGGGCCGCACGCTGGTCGAGCACGAGGAGCTCGCGGCGGGCTCCGTCCTTCCCCTCCTCGCCGACGACGCGGTGCGGGCGTTCGCCGACGGGCTCCTGCGTGCGCTGTACGAGCACGACGCCACCGGCCGGGGCGACCTGATCGCCTCGCTGCGGGCCTGGCTGTCCCGGCACGGCCAGTGGGACGCGGCGGCGGCGGACCTCGGCGTCCACCGGCATACGCTGCGCTACCGGATGCGGAGGGTCGAGGAGATCCTCGGGCGCAGCCTGGACGACCCGGACGTCCGGATGGAGCTGTGGCTCTCGCTGAAGGCGACGTCGAGCGGCACGGAGTAGCCCTTACGGGCCCCGTCGCGTGTCGTCTCACCCCGGCACTGCTTCGCAAGCCCCCCGCCCCTGCCAAAGCGGCGCAGACCCAGTGTCCAACGTGCCGCGTCGGACAAACGCCCCGCACCCTTACCGCCCCTACGGTGGGGAACGTACCCCCCAAGACACACCTTTCGCGGAAGGGCCGGGAATCGACATGACTTCCATCCACGCCTTCTGGCTCGCCGGTCGCCAGACCACCGGTGAGACCACTCTCGACGTCACATCGCCCTGGGACGGGCGGCTCGTCGGCAAGGCGGCCGTCCCGACCGACGCCCAGGTCGAGGAGGCCGTCGCCGCCGCGTACGCCGTGCGCGACGAGTTCGCAGCGACCCCGGCCCACGTACGCGCCGCGGCCCTCTCCCACGTGTCGAACCGCCTGGTCGAGCGCACGGAGGAGATCGCCCAGCTGATCTCCGCGGAGAACGGCAAGCCGATCAAGTGGGCCCGCGGCGAGGTCGGCCGCGCGGTCTCCGTGTTCCGGTTCGCCGCGGAGGAGGCCCGCCGGTTCAACGGCGGCGAGGCCCAGCGCCTGGACACCGACGCCGGCGGCCAGGGCCGCCTCGCCCTGACCCGCCGCTTCCCCAAGGGCGTCGTCCTCGGCATCGCGCCGTTCAACTTCCCGCTGAACCTCTGCGCGCACAAGATCGCCCCGGCCATCGCCGTCGGCGCGCCGATCATCCTGAAGCCGGCGCCCGCGACGCCGCTGTCCGGACTCCTCATCGGCGAACTGCTCGCCGAGACCGACCTCCCGGCCGGTTCCTGGTCCGTGCTCCCCGTCGCCAACGACAAGATGCCCGCCCTGGTCCAGGACGAGCGCATGCCGGTCATCTCCTTCACCGGCTCCGACAAGGTCGGCTACGCGATCATGGACTCGGTGCCGCGCAAGCACTGCACCCTGGAGCTGGGCGGCAACGGCGCGGCCGTCGTCCTGGACGACTTCTCCTCGGACGAGGACCTGGACTGGGCCGCCTCGCGCATCGCGACGTTCTCCAACTACCAGGGCGGCCAGTCCTGCATCTCGGTGCAGCGGGTCATCGCCGACGCGTCCGTCTACGACCGTCTCGTGCCGCGCGTCGTGAAGGCCGTCGAGGCCCAGGTCACCGGCGACCCGTCGGACCCGGCCACCGAGGTCGGCCCGCTGGTCAACGAGGACGCCGCCAAGCGCGTGGAGGCCTGGGTCGAAGAGGCCGTCAACGCGGGCGCGAAGCTCCTCGCGGGCGGCAAGCGGGACGGCGCCGCGTACGCGCCGACCGTGCTCGCCGACGTACCGGCCGACGTGACCCTGGCCTGCGAGGAGGTCTTCGGCCCCGTCCTCACCCTCAAGAAGGTGGACGGCGAGGCGGAGGCGTTCGCCGCCGTCAACGACTCCAAGTACGGCCTCCAGGCGGGCGTCTTCACGCACGACCTGCAGACCGCCTTCCGCGCCCACCGCGACCTCGAGGTCGGCGGCGTGGTCATCGGTGACGCCCCGTCCTACCGCGCCGACCAGATGCCGTACGGCGGCGTCAAGCAGTCCGGCGTGGGCCGCGAGGGCGTGGCGTTCGCGATGGACGACTACACGTACGAGCGGGTCATGGTCCTGACGGGCCTCGCCCTGTAAGGCACTTCACGAAGCAAGGCACTTCACGAACCGGACGGCCGGAGCCCACTGTGCGGGGGCTCCGGCCGTTCTCGTGTCCGGGTCCGCGGAGCGGACGCGGTGCGGACGCTGTGCGGCCAAACGCTGCGCGAGGGCTGGTGGGGTTCGGGCGAATCGGGTACATACGATCCATACGATCGAGTAGCACCAGTCAGTAACCGACCGGGTCGAGATCGGTCCATCGGCACCGACCGCCCCCACTCCGCGGCGAGGTGAGCTCCTCATGTCCGCACCAACCCCCAAACCGTCCGTCAGCGAGCGCGAGGCCCGGCAGGTCGCCGAGGCCGCTCGCGAGCAGGACTGGCGCAAGCCCAGCTTCGCCAAGGAACTCTTCCTGGGCCGCTTCCGGCTCGACCTGATCCACCCGCACCCGCTGCCCGCGGACGAGGACGCCGAGCGCGGCGAGGAGTTTCTGGCCAAGCTCCGCGACTTCTGCGAGACGAAGATCGACTCGGCCCGCATCGAGCGCGAGGCGCAGATCCCCGACGAGGTGATCAACGGGCTCAAGGAGCTCGGCGCGCTCGGCATGAAGATCGACACGAAGTACGGCGGGCTCGGCCTCACGCAGGTCTACTACAACAAGGCCCTGGCCCTCGTCGGCTCCGCCAGCCCCTCGATCGGCGCGCTGCTCTCCGCCCACCAGTCGATCGGCGTACCGCAGCCGCTGAAGCAGTTCGGCACCCAGGAGCAGAAGGACGAGTTCCTGCCGCGCTGCGCCCGCACGGACATCAGCGCGTTCCTGCTGACCGAGCCGGACGTCGGCTCCGACCCGGCGCGCATGGCGATGGCGGCCGTCCCGGACGGCGACGATTACGTCCTGGACGGCGTGAAGCTGTGGACCACGAACGGCGTCGTCGCCGACCTGCTCGTGGTCATGGCGCGGGTGCCGAAGTCCGATGGCCACAAGGGCGGCATCACCGCCTTCGTCGTCGAGGCCGGGTCGGACGGCATCACGGTCGAGAACCGCAACGCCTTCATGGGGCTGCGAGGGCTTGAGAACGGTGTCACCCGCTTCCACCAGGTCCGCGTGCCCGCGGCGCACCGCATCGGCCCCGAGGGCGCGGGCCTGAAGATCGCCCTGACGACCCTCAACACCGGACGGCTTTCGCTCCCCGCGATGTGCGTCGGCGCCGGCAAATGGTGCCTGAAGATCGCCCGCGAGTGGTCGGGGGCGCGCGAGCAGTGGGGCAAGCCGGTCGCGTTCCACGAGGCGGTCGGCGCGAAGATCTCCTTCATCGCGGCGACGACCTTCGCCCTGGAAGCCGTACTCGATCTCTCCTCGCAGATGGCCGACGAGGACCGCAACGACATCCGCATCGAGGCCGCCCTCGCCAAGCTGTACGGCTCGGAGATGGGCTGTCTGATGGCGGACGAACTCGTCCAGATCCGTGGCGGCCGCGGCTTCGAGACGGCCGAGTCCCTCGCCGCCCGCGGGGAACGCGCGGTCCCGGCCGAACAGGTCCTGCGCGACCTGCGCATCAACCGCATCTTCGAGGGCTCGACGGAGATCATGCACCTGCTGATCGCCCGCGAGGCCGTGGACGCGCACCTGAAGGTCGCGGGCGACCTGATCGACCCGGACAAGTCCCTGTCCGACAAGGCGAAGGCGGGCGCCAAGGCAGGCGGCTTCTACGCACGCTGGCTGCCGAAACTGGTGACCGGAGCGGGTCAACTCCCGCGCTCGTACGCCGAGTTCCACCCCAGCGGCCACGCGGACCTGTCCGGCCATCTGCGCTACGTAGAACGCAACGCCCGCAAGCTGGCCCGCTCGACCTTCTACGCGATGTCACGCTGGCAGGGAAAAATGGAGACCAAGCAGGGCTTCCTGGGCCGCGTGGTCGACATCGGCGCCGAACTCTTCGCGATGAGCGCCGCCTGCGTACGCGCGGAACTCCTGCGCACCACGGAGGACCACGGCCGCGAGGCCTACCAGCTGGCCGACACCTTCTGCCGCCAGTCCCGCATCCGCGTCGACGAGCTCTTCGACCGCCTGTGGACCAACACCGACGACATCGACCGCAAGGTCGTCAAGGGCGTCCTCTCCGGTACGTACACCTGGCTGGAGTCCGGCGTCGTCGACCCCAGCGGCGAAGGCCCCTGGATCGCGGACGCCACCCCCGGCCCGACGAAACGGGAGAACGTCCACCGTCCCATCCGCTGATCGCGGAGCACGCCACGGCCCTTCCTCTGCGGCAGCCCCCGGCCCTACGCTCGTGCGGCGGACTTCTGGAACCGGAGTCCCGCCGCCGTACCGCCGGGGGATGCCGTGGACGTGCCGATGCTCATCCTGCTGGGGGCGGCGGGGGGCGTGCTGCGCGGAGTGCTCGACGCCTACAACTGCGTACTCGACTGGCAGGCGGCGCGCCGCGAACACCGGCAGGCACCTGCCGCCGGGCAGGAGCCCCAACCGCCGCGATTCCGGGACCACTTCGACCCCGTGGCCGATACCGCCGCAGCCGTCATCCACAGCGGGATGGGCGCCGGTGCCGCCGTGCTCTTCGGCACCACCGGCCAGATCAGCGGCGCGTACGCGGCGTTCGTCGTCGGAGTATCGGCCCCGGTGATCCTGACCCAGCTCGGGCGCATCCAGGCGGTGAGCGACGCCGTCACCGGTGCGCCGACGGCGCCCGCGCCCGAGGCGGGCGGGGCGCAGCAGACCGAGCCGCTCGGGCCGCGCGTCCGGCCCAGCGTGGTGCCTGAGCCCGCTCAGGCCCAGGAACCGCAGGCCGAGCCCCGGCCGCAGCCCCGCCGCATCCACGGATCCACGGCCGAGGGAGAGGGGACGGCACTGTGACCCGACCCTCCACGAACCGCAGGATCGCCTCGGCGGTGCTCGGCGTCGGCCGCGCCTCCGCCCGGCCGACGGGCGCCCCGCGCAGGGCCGAACTCCCGCTCGGCCGCCGGGTGCTTGCCGCGCTCCTCGGCATCCGCGTGAGCGCGCCGCAGCGGTCCGAGGCGGCGCCCGTGAACCGCCCTCCGCGGACTCCTTCGTCCCGCACGGCACCGCACCTGCTCGCCGAGGACCGCGCCGACTTCGAGCAGCTGCTCGACGGGGTGCTGCGCAGCGCACCGGAGCGGCCCGAGCTCTCCGCGGTGGGGCAGTTCGTGCACACCGAGCAGCTGCGCACCATGGCGACGAACGCGTCCGCCCTCATCGCCGCGGCCGCGGCGGCCGAGTACGACCACTACGTGAAGGTGCGCAGCGAGGTGCGGTCACCGGCCCAGCCGGACGATGCCGTGGCAGTCGGCGCCTCAGGCTCCGCCCACCTGGCTCTCGGACCGGCCCGCATGGAGAGCGGCAGTGGGCTCTTCGCCGTCTTCGCGGTGCTCGTGCCCGTCCTCGCCGGGACGGCCGCCGCGATCTTCCTGCTCATCGGGTACGTCCTGAAGATGCTCACCCCGGAGCCAGACTTCGCCGACGCCATGATCGGTGCCGGGTGGTTCTTCGGCGCGGTCACCGCCGCGGGACTGCTGGCCGGCGCGGTCGGCCTGGTGGTCACCGCACTGCGCCATGGTCTCCCCGCGGCCAAGGCGGAGCCACGGACGGGGCGCGAGGACGAGGTCGCCCGGGCCAGGGAGGCCTGGCGCCGCGCACTCCAGGAACGCGGCATCGAGCCCTTCCTGAGGGACGCGGTGGCGGAGTCCGACCCGGGCGCCGACCCACGCACCCGAGGTGGCGCCATCCCCTCGGTCCCGCCCCTCCGCTACGCCGCTCGCCCCGACAGTCCCGCCCCGGAACACGAGACCGAGTGACCGGATCGGGGCGCAGTGCACCCGCACACAGCCGCCCACGCAAGAATGGGGGCATGAGCGACAGCCCTGCCCCCCTCGCGGACCCGCATCTCGTCTTCGACCCCGTGGTCCCAGTGGCCACAGCCGGCCCGCGGGACATCGTCATCCTCGGCTCGACGGGGTCGATCGGCACCCAGGCCATCGACCTCGTCCTGCGCAACCCCGGCCGCTTCCGCGTCACCGCGCTCTCCGCCGCCGGCGGCCGCGTCGGCCTGCTCGCCGAGCAGGCGCGGCAGCTGCGGGTACGGACCGTCGCCGTGGCCCGCGAGGACGTCGTACCGGCGCTGCGTGAGGCGCTCAAGGGGCAGTACGGCGGCGAGTCGCTGCCCGAGATCCTCGCCGGGCCCGACGCGGCCACGCAGCTCGCCGCGTCCGAGTGCCACACGGTCCTGAACGGCATCACCGGTTCCATCGGGCTCGCGCCCACCCTCGCCGCCCTCGAAGCGGGCCGCACGCTCGCGCTCGCCAACAAGGAGTCGCTGATCGTCGGCGGCCCCCTGGTCAAGGCGCTCGCCAAGCCGGGGCAGATCATCCCCGTCGACTCCGAGCACGCCGCCCTCTTCCAGGCGCTCGCCGCCGGCACCCGCGCGGATGTGCGCAAGCTGGTCGTCACGGCCTCCGGGGGCCCTTTCCGGGGACGTACGAAGGCCGAACTGGCCGACGTCACCCCGGAAGACGCGCTCGCGCACCCCACCTGGGCCATGGGCCCGGTCATCACCGTCAACTCGGCCACGCTCGTCAACAAGGGCCTGGAAGTCATCGAGGCGCACCTCCTCTACGACATCCCGTTCGAGCGCATCGAGGTCGTGGTCCACCCGCAGTCCTACGTGCACTCCATGGTCGAGTTCACGGACGGCTCGACGCTGGCCCAGGCCACGCCGCCCGACATGCGCGGCCCGATCGCCATCGGCGTCGGCTGGCCCGAGCGGGTCCCGGACGCGGCCCCCGCGTTCGACTGGACGAAGGCGTCGAGCTGGGAGTTCTTCCCGCTCGACAACGACGCTTTTCCGTCGGTCGGGCTCGCCCGGCACGTGGGGCAGCTCGCGGGCACGGCCCCGGCGGTGTTCAATGCCGCCAACGAGGAGTGCGTGGACGCGTTCTTGAACGGCGCCCTGCCCTTCAACGGGATCATGGAGACCGTCACGAAGGTCGTCGCCGAACACGGTGACCCCGGTATTGGAGCGGCGGGAACTTCCCTGACCGTCGCGGACGTCCTCGAAGCGGAGACCTGGGCGCGTGCCCGGGCCCGTGAACTGACGGCGAAGGCGACCGCGGAGGCCCGCGCATGACGACCTTGATGATGATCCTCGGCATAGTCGTCTTCGCGGTCGGACTGCTGTTCTCGATCGCCTGGCACGAGCTGGGCCACCTGTCGACCGCCAAGCTGTTCGGCATCCGCGTGCCGCAGTACATGGTCGGCTTCGGCCCGACGATCTTCTCGCGCAAGAAGGGCGACACCGAGTACGGCATCAAGGCCATCCCCCTGGGCGGCTACATCCGCATGATCGGCATGTTCCCGCCGGGCCCGGACGGCAAGATCGAGGCCCGCTCGACGTCGCCCTGGCGCGGCATGATCGAGGACGCCCGGTCGGCCGCCTTCGAGGAGCTCAAGCCCGGCGACGAAACCCGCCTCTTCTACACGCGCAAGCCGTGGAAGCGCGTGATCGTGATGTTCGCGGGCCCCTTCATGAACCTGATCCTCGCGGTGGCGATCTTCCTCGGCGTGATGATGACGTTCGGCATCAGTACGCAGACGAACCAGGTCGGCAAGGTATCCGACTGCGTCATCCAGCAGAGCGAGAACCGCTCGACCTGCGAGAAGGGCGACAAGCCCTCGCCCGCCAAGGCCGCGGGACTGAAGCTGGGCGACAAGATCGTCGGCTTCCAGGGGCAGCCCGTCGACGACTGGTCCACGCTCCAGTCGAAGATCCGCGAGACCATCGGCCCGGCCACCATCACGGTCGAGCGCGACGGCAAGCGGGTGGACCTGCACGCCAACCTCATCAAGAACCAGGTCAGCAAGACCGACGGGGACGGCGGCTACGTGGAAGGGCAGTACGTCTACGCCGGCTTCCTCGGCTTCACCCCGGCCACCGGGATCGTCCAGCAGGGCTTCGGCGACTCCGTGGACCGCATGGGCGACATGATGGAGAACGGCGTCGAGTCGCTCATCGCCCTGCCGTCCAAGGTCCCCGACCTGTGGGATGCGGCCTTCGGGGACGGCGACCGCAAGCAGGATTCCCCGATGGGCGTCGTTGGCGCGGCCCGCGTGGGCGGCGAGGTCTTCACCTTGGACATCCCGCCGGAGAACCAGATCGCGATGATGCTGTTCCTGGTGGCGGGCTTCAACCTCTCGCTGTTCCTCTTCAACATGCTGCCGCTGCTGCCGCTGGACGGCGGTCACATCGCGGGCGCCCTGTGGGAGTCGGTGCGGCGGAAGGCGGCCAAGCTCCTGAGGCGTCCCGACCCGGGGCCCTTCGACGTGGCGAAGCTGATGCCCGTCGCCTACGTAGTGGCGGGAATCTTCATCTGCTTCACGATCCTGGTGCTGGTTGCGGATGTGGTGAATCCGGTCAGAATTTCCTGAGAACGTCCTGTTTACGAGAAGTTTGCGGCGGCCGGGCACCATATGTGTCCGGCCGCCCACTATTGGGTGGACTCCGGGACGTGATGTGCCCGCGCCCTGTGGGGTGCCGTAATCTCGAAGCCTGGAGCCCGCCGATCTCGGGACCTTGATCCACACTGTGATCCACACTCTTGGGGATGCTCGCCAGATGACTGCCGTTTCTCTCGGAATCCCGTCCGTTCCGACCAAGCTCGCCGACCGCAGGGTCAGCCGGAAGATCCAGGTCGGAACGGTGGCCGTCGGCGGGGACGCACCGGTGTCGGTGCAGTCGATGACGACGACGCGTACGTCCGACATCGGGGCGACGCTGCAGCAGATCGCCGAGCTGACGGCGTCCGGCTGCCAGATCGTGCGGGTCGCCTGCCCGACGCAGGACGATGCGGACGCGCTGGCGACGATTGCGCGGAAGTCGCAGATCCCGGTGATCGCCGACATCCACTTCCAGCCGAAGTACGTCTTCGCGGCGATCGACGCCGGGTGTGCGGCGGTGCGCGTGAACCCCGGCAACATCAAGCAGTTCGACGACAAGGTCGCGGAGATCGCGCGGGCCGCGAAGGAGACGGGCACGCCGATCCGCATCGGCGTCAATGCGGGCTCCCTGGACGCGCGTCTTCTCAAGAAGTACGGCAAGGCGACCCCCGAGGCGCTCGTCGAGTCGGCCCTCTGGGAGGCGTCCCTCTTCGAGGAGCACGACTTCCGGGACATCAAGATCTCGGTCAAGCACAACGACCCGGTCGTGATGGTCAACGCCTACCGGCAGCTGGCCGCCGCCTGCGACTATCCGCTGCACCTCGGTGTGACGGAGGCCGGTCCGGCCTTCCAGGGCACGATCAAGTCGGCGGTCGCCTTCGGGGCGCTGCTCTCCGAGGGCATCGGCGACACCATCCGCGTCTCCCTGTCGGCCCCTCCGGCGGAGGAGGTCAAGGTCGGCATGCAGATCCTGGAGTCGCTGAACCTCAAGCAGCGCCGCCTGGAGATCGTCTCCTGCCCGTCCTGCGGCCGCGCCCAGGTCGACGTCTACAAGCTGGCCGAGGAGGTCACGGCGGGCCTCGACGGCATGGAGGTCCCCCTCCGCGTCGCCGTCATGGGCTGCGTCGTGAACGGCCCCGGGGAGGCCCGCGAGGCCGACCTCGGTGTCGCGTCCGGCAACGGCAAGGGGCAGATCTTCGTCAAGGGCGAGGTCATCAAGACCGTGCCCGAGTCGAAGATCGTGGAGACCCTCATCGAAGAGGCGCTGAAGATCGCCGAACAGATGGAAAGGGACGGCGTCCCCTCGGGCGAGCCGTCGGTGGCGGTGGCGGGCTAGCCGCTGCGCGCGCTCGAACCGTGACGTGGGCCTCGCCACCGGCTGGTGGCGGGGCCTCTTCCGTGCGGGGCCTTCGCAGCCCGCGAAGGCCCAAGAGCGGGGGTGCTGCCTCGTCCGGCCTGGCAGCCGGGGCGGCCGAACGACGGCAGCTCCACCCACGGCACGGGCCGACGCAGGGCAATCGGGCGGGTGGGCGGGAAACCCGCCGCGGAGCGGCGAAGAAGCCACCCGCGCCCCAGGCAACAGGCGGTCGCGAAGTCGCCCTCCCCCCGGCCGACAGGACGTGAAGAAGCCACCCCGGCAAGGGGCCAAGTGGACGCCCCGGCACAAGGCGCCCCCGCCAGGTACAGTGCGGAGATCAGCAGCCCGTCCCCGTGAGGCCCCCCGCACGTGTTGACTCAGACCACATCCCGGGTCCTCGAACCGAGTGACCTGGACGCCGCGCTCGCCGTGCTCGACCGCGAGCCGGTGGCCAACGCCTTCGTGACCTCGCGGGTCCGCGTCGCCGGTCTCGACCCGTGGCGTCTCGGCGGCGAGATGTGGGGCTGGTACGAGGACGGAATCCTTGAGTCGCTTTGCTACGCGGGCGCCAACCTCGTCCCGATATGCGCCACCCCCCGCGCCGTACGCGCCTTCGCGGACCGCGCCCGCAGGGCCGGCCGCCGCTGCTCCTCCATCGTCGGCCCCGCCGAGCCCACGGCCCAGCTGTGGCGCCTGCTCGAACCCTCATGGGGCCCCGCCCGCGAGGTCCGCGCCCAGCAGCCGCTGATGGTCACCGACCGGCTCCCGCAGGACATCACCCCTGATCCGTACGTCCGTCGCGTCCGCAAGGACGAGATGGAGACGATCATGCCGGCGTGCGTGGCGATGTTCACCGAGGAGGTCGGCATCTCGCCGCTCGCCGGTGACGGCGGCCTGCTCTACCAGGCGCGGGTCGCCGAACTGGTCGGCGCGGGGCGCTCGTTCGCCCGCCTCGACGGCGACGGCAAGGTCGTCTTCAAGGCCGAGATCGGCGCCGCCACGGCGCAGGCCTGTCAGGTGCAGGGCGTCTGGATCGCCCCCGAGTACCGCGGCAAGGGCCTGGCCGCCCCCGGCATGGCCGCCGTCCTGGCCTACGCCCTCGCGGACGTGGCCCCGGTCGTCAGCCTCTACGTCAACGACTTCAACACCGCGGCCAGGGCGGCGTACCGGCGCGTGGGCTTCCAGGAGGTCGGGGCGTTCATGAGCGTCCTGTTCTAGCTCCCCGACGTCTCGTACCGCGCCCCTCACGCACCCCCGTCAGCGAGTTAAAGTTCGGCGCATGACTGACGACGTCGTGATCGGGCCGCTGGACCTCGCCACGCACGTGGACGACGCGCTGCGCGTGCAGGCCCACGCGTTCGGGCTCAGCGACGACGAGGTGGCCGTGCGGCGGCAGATCGTGCTGCGGCACATCACCTACCCCGGCGCCCGCGCACTCGGCGCCCGTACGCCCGAGGGACGGCTCATCGGCTTCGTCTACGGCATGCCCAACGACCGCGCTCACTGGTGGTCCACGGTCGTCGAGCCGTATCTGCGGGCCCAGCACCTCGACAGCTGGCTGGACGACTCCTTCGTGATCACCGAGCTCCATGTGCAGCCCGGCCACCAGAACCGCGGCATCGGCCGCACCCTCATCACCACCATCACCGACAGCGCCGCGCAGCCCCGCTCGATCCTCTCCGCGATCGACATCGAGAGCCCGGCGCGCGGCCTCTACCGCTCCCTCGGTTATACGGACCTGGCCCGCAACGTCCAGTTCCCCAGCGCCCCGAAGCCGTACGCGGTGATGGGCGCGCCCCTGCCGCTCAGGCGGCCCGGCGCCTGACCGATTTCCGCACGCGCCCGGCCCCCGGCTAACCTCCTGCACATCATTCTTTCCACGCAGGAGTTCACCATGGCCCAGGTCCAGCGCATGTCCCGATTGATGATCAAGACACTGCGCGACGACCCGGCGGACGCCGAGACGCTCAATCACAAGCTGCTCGTCCGGGCCGGATACGTCCGCCGCACCGCCGCCGGCATCTGGTCCTGGCTGCCGCTCGGCAAGAAGGTCCTGGAGAACATCACCCACGTCGTGCGCGAGGAGATGGACGCCATCGGCGCCCAGGAAGTCCTCCTGCCCGCGCTCCTTCCCAAGGAGTCGTACGACGCGACGGGCCGCTACGACGAGTACGGCGACCTGCTCTTCCGCCTCAAGGACCGCAAGGGCGCGGACTACCTCCTCGGCCCCACGCACGAGGAGATCTTCACCCAGATCGTCAAGGACCAGTGCTCGTCCTACAAGGACCTGCCGGTGATCCTCTACCAGATCCAGACGAAGTACCGCGACGAGGCCCGCCCCCGCGCCGGTGTGCTCCGTGGCCGCGAGTTCCAGATGAAGGACTCGTACTCCTTCGACACCACGGACGAGGGCCTCGCCGAGTCGTACGCCCTGCACCGCGCCGCCTACATCAAGATCTTCGAGCGCCTCGGCCTCGACCACCGCATCGTCTCCGCCGTCTCCGGCGCGATGGGCGGCTCGGCCTCCGAGGAGTTCCTGGCGCCCGCGCCGGCCGGTGAGGACACGTTCGTGGACTGCCCCGCGTGCGACTACGCGGCCAACACGGAGGCCGTGTCCTTCGTCGCGACCGAGACCGTCGACCCGACCGCCTCGGCGCACGGGCCCGTCGAGGACCTGGACACCCCCGACACCCCGACGATCGAGACGCTCGCCGCACACCTCGGCGTGCCCGCGTCCGCGACCCTGAAGAACCTCCTGGTCAAGGTCGACGGCGAGATCGTCGCCGTGGGCGTCCCCGGCGACCGCGAGGTCGACCTGGACAAGCTCGGCGAGCACCTCGCGCCCGCCGTCGTGGAGCTCGTGACGGCCGAGGACTTCGTGGGCCGCGACGATCTCGTACGCGGATACGTCGGCCCCCAGGGCCTGGAGAAGGTCCGCTACATCGCCGACCCGCGGGTGGCGGCAGGCACCGCCTGGATCACCGGCGCGAACAAGATCAACACGCACGCGAAGAACGTCGTCGCGGGCCGTGACTTCGAGGTCGACGACTACCTCGACGTCGTGGTCGTCGAGGAGGGCGACCCCTGCCCCAAGTGCGGCACCGGCCTGAAGCTGGACCGCGCCATCGAGATCGGCCACATCTTCCAGCTGGGCCGCAAGTTCGCCGACGCCTTCCAGCTGGACGTGCTCGGCCAGCAGGGCAAGCCGGTCCGCGTGACCATGGGTTCGTACGGCATCGGCGTCTCGCGCGCGGTGGCGGCGCTCGCCGAGCAGACGGCGGACGACAAGGGTCTGTGCTGGCCCCGGGAGATCGCTCCCGCCGACGTCCACGTGGTGGCCGCGGGCAAGGCGCTCCAGACGGAGCTGGCGCTCGACGTCTCCGAGCAGCTGAACGCCGCGGGCGTGCGGGTCCTGGTGGACGACCGGGCGGGCGTTTCGCCCGGCGTGAAGTTCACCGACGCGGAGCTGATCGGCGTCCCGACGATCCTCGTCGCGGGGCGTCGCTCCGCGGAGGGCGTGGTTGAGCTGAAGGACCGGCGTACCGGGGAGCGCGAGGAGCTGACGGTGGCGGAGGCGATCGCTCGCCTCACCGCGTAAGCGCGCCCGGGGAGGGGCGGGCCCTGCGGGGCTCCGCCCCGGACCCCGCTCCTCAAACGCCGGAGCGGCTATTTTTCCCGCCCACCCTCCCGATTGCCCCGCGGGTTCGGGGAGAGAGAACCGCCCCTACAGCCACCCCGCGAACTCCAGCAGCAGCTCCGCGTCCTGTTCGCGCCCGACGCGCCGCGCCCGCACCCCCGACTCCACCGCCCGGAACAGCGTCCACCCCCGCAGCCGCTCCTGATCCACATCCAGCGACTCGGCCAGCTTCTTCACCCGGCGACGGGTGATCGACGCCCCGGAGGGGGACGCGATCAGGTCCTCCACCCGGTCCCGCACCAGGCGGGCCAGGTCGAAGGCGGGCTCCCCGACCACCGGGTCGGGCCCCACGGCCAGCCACGGCATCCGGTCACCCTGAAGCACCTTGCTCTGCCGGAACGTGCCGTGCAGCAACCGCACATCCTCCGGCGACGGCGCCCCCGCGAGCAGCTCGTCCCGGGCCGCGAGCGCCGCGTCCACCAGCGGCATGACCTCCCCGTCGGCCGACGCCGATGCCCGCATCGCATCGGCCTGCCGCCCGGTCCGCTCGGCGACCGTCTCGAAGCGGTGATCCGGCGGTGGCTCCACCCACAGGCGGCGCAGCGTGCCCGCCGCCTCGAGGAGCGCCTTGGCCTCGGGCAGCGAACGTACCGACACGTCGCGGTGAAGCCGTTCGAGGAGCAGCGCGCCGTCCGTGGCGGACGGGTCCAGGAGCCGTACGGCACCGAGCCCGGCCCAGTGCGCGAGCGCCGCCCGCTCGCTCTGCGGCCGCGACCGCGGCGGCACCAGCTTCAGGACGGCGGGCGTGCCGTCCGCGAGCCGCACCAGGACGACGAGGCTGCTGCGCCCACCGGGTACATGGACCCGCTCGACGGTCAACTCGCGTAGCGCGACGGCCTGTTCCACCGCCTGGGGCAGCTTCTCCAGCCAGTCGTCGCCGTCCTGCGCCGTCTCACCGAGTGCGGTGATCAGACGCTGCGGCGGTTCGAAAGCCATGCGCGAGTTGTTTCCTTCCTGAGCGTGTCATGAGCGGGTCATGAGCGGTCATGCCTGAGGTGCCGAAGAGCCGGACGTGGCGGACCGCTCGGCGAGACCAGGGAAGGTTACGCTCCCGCCCCGCCAGCGCGCCGCACGGACCGCCGCCTCCCGCAGCCCCTCGGCGGCGCTGCCACGCCGGGCGCCGGTGGAGGCGCGTACGAGATCGGAGTAGACCCCCGCGACGCGCTCCTCCAGCTCCGTTGCCAGCCGCACGGCGGCCGCCGAGTCCGGCACCGCGAACGGCAGCTTGTAGGCGGCCGCCGACGGCTCGGGCTCGCCGCCCAGATCGCGTACGGCGCGCTGCAGCTCGTCGCGGCGTGCGCGATGCGCGTCGTACGCCGTGCGCGCCTCCCCCCTGCGGTCCTCGCCGATCCGGCCGCCGACGACCCCGTAGCCGTACACGGCGGCGTGCTCGGCGCCGAGAGCGGCCTGCACCGCCTTCAACTCGTCCTTGGAATCGCTCACTTGGCGTCCTCCGTCAGCAGATAAGCGTGTGCCGCGCCGGCCGCCGCCACCGACGCGAGGAGCCTGGCGAGCTCGGCGGGCGCGTCGAGCAGGGCGCTCGCCCGCTGCCCGGCCAGCTCCCGCTCGGCCTTGGCCAGATCGCGTACGGCGGCCTTCTCGTCCCCGGGCGCGGACGGGGAGGGGGCGGGGGCGGGTGCCGAAGGCGCCGAGGCCGACGGGGACGGCGAGGCGGGCTGCCCCTCGGCGAACGCCGCCTGGTGCCGCTTCACCTCAGCCCGCAGCGGATCGAGCCGTCCGGCCAGCGCGGGATGGGCGGCGAGGACGGCGTCGTACCGCCCCAGAAGCTCACCGCTGTCCCGGGCGGCACGCGCGCGTAGCCGCCCGGCGGCGGAGGCACGCTCGTCCGCGTCCTCCGTGGAGGTGGAGGAAGTGGAGTCCGAGCAGCCCGAGAGCAGCACGGCCCCGGCCGCTCCGGCGGCCCCGGTCAGCAGACTCCTCCGGCGCGGCCCCGAAAGGCGGCGCGAGGGGATGGGATACGACGGCACAGCAGACGTCCTCGGCAGGAAGGCCAGCAAGGCGGGCAGTCAGCAGGTGGAGGCAGAACAGGCAGCAGGCGGAGGTCGGCGGTCCAGGACCGCCGTCAACCTGGTGATCACCGTACCTTCGGCCTGGCTTCGTACTTGCGAGCGGCTCGGCGCCGGTCGGACGACGGTGCGGCAACCGGACGACAACGGGCCGACGGCGGCTACCGGCGGGCGGCAACACCCTCCGGGACCGGATACCCTTTGACCTGACACGCGACGATCCCACAACAGCACACGCGGCCGAGGAGTCACCCGGATGAGCACCACCCAGAGCGAGAGGCTGCGAGAACTGCTGGAACCGCTCGTCAGCTCGAAGGAACTGGATCTCGAAGAGATCGAAGTGGCCTCGGTCGGACGCAAGCGGGTGCTGCGAGTCGTCATCGACTCCGACGACGGCGTGGACCTGGATCAGATCGCAGAGGTCAGCCGCGAACTCTCCGAGAAGCTCGACGAGAGCGACGCGATGGGCGAGGGGGAGTACACCCTCGAAGTCGGCTCCCCGGGCGCCGAGCGCCCGCTGACGGAGCACCGCCACTACCTGCGTGCCGTCGGCCGCCTGGTGAAGTTCCAGCTGACGGAGGGCGGCGAGCTGATCGCCCGCATCCTCGAGGTGGACGACGAAGGCGTGGATCTTGAAGTACCGGGCGTGAAGGGGCGCAAGCCCACCGCCCGCAGGCTCACCTTCGACGAGATCGCCAAGGCGCGCGTCGAGGTCGAGTTCAACCGCAAGGACAAGAAGGAAGAGGAGGCGTAGCCGTGGACATCGACATGAGTGCCCTGCGGGGTCTGGTCCGGGAGAAGGAGATCTCCTTCGACCTGCTGGTCGAGGCGATCGAGTCGGCCCTCCTCATCGCCTACCACCGCACCGACGGCAGCTTCCGTCGCGCACGCGTGAAGCTGGACCGCGACAGCGGCCATGTGACGGTGTGGGCGACGGAGGACCCGGCGGACCTCGAAGAGGGCCAGGAGCCCAAGGAGTTCGACGACACCCCGTCGGACTTCGGCCGCATCGCCGCGACCACCGCGAAGCAGGTCATCCTGCAGCGGCTCCGCGACGCCGAGGACGACGCGACGCTCGGTGAGTACGCGGGACGCGAGGGTGACATCGTCACGGGCGTCGTCCAGCAGGGCCGCGACCCGAAGAACGTCCTTGTCGACATCGGCAAGCTGGAAGCCATCCTGCCGGTGCAGGAGCAGGTGCCGGGCGAGGAGTACCCGCACGGGATGCGCCTTCGTTCGTACGTCGTCCGGGTGGCAAAGGGTGTCCGCGGCCCCTCCGTGACGCTGTCCCGTACGCACCCGAGCCTCGTCAAGAAGCTCTTCGCGCTCGAGGTGCCGGAGATCGCCGACGGTTCCGTCGAGATCTCGGCCATTGCCCGCGAGGCGGGACACCGCACGAAGATCGCGGTCCGCTCCACCCGCTCCGGGCTCAACGCCAAGGGCGCCTGCATCGGCCCGATGGGTCAGCGTGTGCGCAACGTCATGGCGGAGCTGAACGGCGAGAAGATCGACATCGTCGACTGGTCGGACGACCCCGGCGAGATGGTCGCCCACGCGCTGTCCCCGGCGCGGGTCAGCAAGGTGGAGATCGTCGACCTCGCGGCCAGGTCCGCGCGGGTGACGGTGCCCGACTACCAGCTGTCCCTCGCGATCGGCAAGGAGGGCCAGAACGCCCGCCTCGCCGCGCGGCTCACCGGCTGGCGGATCGACATCCGCCCGGACACCGAGCAGCCCCAGGACTCGGCCGACTCCTGATCGAGTTCCCACCGAGTTCTGATCAAGACAACAACCGTTCGATTTTTGCCCCAAAGGGGTGAGGTCGGTGCGGGGAGGTAGACTTAATCGTGTCTGGCCGGACGCAAGCCCGCGCATGCCCTGAGCGCACCTGTGTGGGGTGCCGGGAGCGAGCGGCCAAGAGCGATCTGCTGCGCATCGTGGCGAAAAGGGGCGCCTGCGTCCCTGATCCAAGCGGTACGCTGCCCGGCCGGGGTGCCTATGTACACCCCGTCCCGGTCTGTCTCGACCTGGCGGTTCGCCGCCGGGCGTTCCCGAGAGCCTTCCGAGGCCCGGGTCCGCTCGACACGGCGGAGTTGCGCCGAGTCGTCGAGTCAGTTGCCCAGCAGGCAACACCGTAAGGAAGGTCGCGCGGAACCCCGCGCGGCCCTGGTATTCCGCGAGTTGGAAGTAGGTCGAGATTGCGATGAGCACTCGATGAGCACGCGATGAGTACGCCCATGAAGTAGCGACGGTCCGGCGTAACCCGGACCTAAAAGGAGCGAAGTGGCTAAGGTCCGGGTATACGAGCTCGCCAAGGAGTTCGGCGTAGAGAGCAAGGTCGTCATGGCCAAGCTCCAAGAACTCGGTGAATTCGTACGTTCGGCGTCCTCGACGATCGAGGCGCCCGTAGTACGCAAACTGACTGACGCATTGCAGCAGGGTGGCAACGGCAAGCCCGCCGCCGCCAAGCCGGGAGCGCCGCGCAAGCAGGCCGCCCCCAAGCCGGCGACGCCGTCGGCCCCGTCCCCCGCGCAGGCCGCCCGTCCGGGTCCGGCCGCGCCCAAGCCGCCGGCGCCCAAGCCCGCCGTCGCGGCCGACAAGCCTGCCGCCTCTCCGGCGGCTCCCGGCCCGCGTCCCGGCCCCAAGCCGCCGACGCCCAAGCCGGCTCCGGCAGCCCCCGCGGCTCCGGCTCCGGTCACCCCGGCAGCGCCTGCCGCCCCGGAGTTCACCGCTCCGCCGGCCGCTCCCGCTGCCCCGGCCGCCTCCTCGGCTCCCGCAGGACCCCGTCCGGGCGCCCGCCCGGGTGCCCCGAAGCCCGGTGGCCGTCCGGCCCCCGGTCAGGGTGGTCAGGGTCAGGGCGGTCGTGGCGACCGCGGCGACCGTCAGGGTGGCGCACGCCCCGGCTCCGGTGGACCTGGCGGCCAGGGTGGCGCCCCGCGCCCCGGTGGCCGTCCGGCAGGACCGCGCCCCGGCAACAACCCCTTCACCTCTGGTGGCTCCACCGGCATGGCGCGCCCGCAGGCGCCCCGTCCGGGCGGCGCCCCGCGCCCCGGCGGCCAGGGTGGCCCCGGTGGTCCTGGCGGCGCCCCGCGTCCGCAGGGCCAGGGCGGCCAGGGTGCTCCTCGTCCGCAGGGTCAGGGCGGCGCTCGCCCCAGCCCCGGCGGCATGCCTCGTCCGCAGGGGGGCGCTCCGCGCCCCGGCGGCGGTGCGCCCGGCGCCGGTGGTAATCGTCCGAACCCCGGCATGATGCCGCAGCGTCCCGCTGCGGGACCGCGTCCCGGTGGTGGCCCCGGCGGTGGCCGTGGTCCCGGTGGTGGCGGTCGTCCCGGCGGTGGCGGCGGCGGTCGTCCCGGTGGTGGCGGCGGCTTCGCCGGTCGTCCCGGTGGCGGTGGCGGCGGTGGCTTCGCCGGTCGTCCCGGTGGCCCCGGTGGCGGTGGCGGTGGCTTCGCCGGTCGTCCCGGTGGCGGCGGTGGCCGTCCCGGCTTCGGTGGCCGTCCCGGTGGTCCGGGTGGCCGTGGTGGCACGCAGGGCGCCTTCGGTCGTCCCGGCGGTCCCGCGCGTCGCGGTCGCAAGTCGAAGCGGCAGAGGCGCCAGGAGTACGAGTCGATGCAGGCCCCGTCGGTCGGCGGCGTCATGCTGCCGCGCGGCAACGGCCAGGCGGTCCGCCTGTCCCGTGGTGCCTCGCTGACCGACTTCGCCGAGAAGATCAACGCCAACCCGGCGTCGCTCGTCGGCGTGATGATGAACCTCGGCGAGATGGTCACTGCCACGCAGTCCGTCCCGGACGAGACGCTGAAGCTCCTCGCGGACGAGATGAACTTCGTCCTGGAGATCGTCAGCCCGGAGGAGGAGGACCGCGAGCTGCTCGAGTCCTTCGACATCGAGTTCGGCGAGGACGAGGGTGGCGAGGAACTGCTCGTCGCGCGTCCGCCGGTCGTGACCGTCATGGGTCACGTCGACCACGGTAAGACCCGACTTCTGGACGCGATCCGCAAGACGAACGTCATTGCGGGCGAGGCCGGCGGTATTACGCAGCACATCGGTGCGTACCAGGTCTCTTCCGAGGTCAACGGCGAAGACCGCAAGATCACCTTCATCGACACCCCCGGTCACGAGGCGTTCACCGCCATGCGTGCCCGTGGTGCGAAGTCCACCGACATCGCGATCCTCGTGGTCGCGGCCAACGACGGTGTGATGCCGCAGACGATCGAGGCGCTGAACCACGCCAAGGCGGCCGACGTGCCGATCGTGGTCGCGGTCAACAAGATCGACGTCGAGGGTGCCGACCCGACCAAGGTGCGCGGTCAGCTCACCGAGTTCGGTCTGGTGGCCGAGGAGTACGGCGGCGACACGATGTTCGTCGACATCTCCGCCAAGCAGGGCCTCAACATCGAGTCCCTCCTGGAGGCCGTGGTCCTGACCGCGGACGCCTCGCTCGACCTGCGGGCCAACCCGGAGCAGGACGCGCAGGGTATTGCGATCGAGTCCCACCTGGACAAGGGCCGCGGCGCCGTCGCGACCGTCCTCGTCCAGCGAGGCACCCTGCGGGTCGGCGACACCATGGTGGTCGGCGACGCGTACGGCCGAGTCCGCGCGATGCTCGACGACAAGGGCGAGAACGTGGAAGAGGCGGGTCCCTCGACTCCGGTCCTCGTCCTCGGTCTCACCAATGTCCCGGGTGCCGGCGACAACTTCCTGGTCGTCGACGAGGACCGTACGGCCCGTCAGATCGCCGAGAAGCGTGCCGCCCGTGAGCGCAACGTCCGCTTCGCCCGCAAGGGTGTGCGGTTCTCCCTGGAGAACCTGGACGAGGCCCTCAAGGCCGGTCTGGTGCAGGAACTCAACCTCATCATCAAGGGCGACGCGTCCGGTTCGGTGGAGGCTCTCGAGTCCTCGCTGCTCCAGCTCGACGTCGGCGAAGAGGTCGACATCCGCGTCCTGCACCGCGGCGTGGGTGCGGTCACCGAGTCGGACATCGACCTGGCGACCGGCTCCGACGCGATCGTGATCGGCTTCAACGTCCGTGCGGCCGGTCGTGCCGCGCAGATGGCCGAGCGCGAAGGTGTGGACGTCCGGTACTACTCGGTCATCTACCAGGCGATCGAAGAGATCGAAGCGGCCCTCAAGGGCATGCTCAAGCCGGAGTACGAAGAGGTCGAGCTCGGCACGGCGGAGATCCGCGAGGTCTTCCGCTCGTCCAAGCTGGGCAACATCGCCGGTGTTCTTGTCCGGTCGGGCGAGGTCAAGCGCAACACCAAGGCGCGCCTCATCCGCGACGGCAAGGTCATCGCGGAGAGCCTCAACATCTCCGGTCTGCGCCGCTTCAAGGACGACGTCACCGAGATCCGCGAAGGGTTCGAGGGCGGTATCAACCTCGGCAACTTCAACGACATCAAGATCGACGACGTCATCGCGACGTACGAGATGCGCGAGAAGCCTCGCGGCTGATCAACGCAGCTCGAACCGGGGCCGGTCGAGGGGAGGTAAATCCCGTCGATCGGCCCCGGCCGTTCCGTGTACGGTTCTTGTGTCCCTGCCAAGTGGTTGGCGGGGCACGAACCCGAACCGGCGGGACATCCGGACATTCATGTATGTGGGGACACTGTCCTTCGATCTGCTCCTCGGCGACGTTCGCTCGCTGAAGGAGAAGCGCTCCGTCGTCCGCCCGATCGTCGCCGAACTCCAGCGCAAGTACGCGGTGAGTGCGGCGGAGACCGGGAACCAGGACCTCCATCGCAGGGCCGAGATCGGCCTGGCGCTGGTCTCCGGGGAGACGGGGCACCTCACCGACGTACTGGACCGGTGCGAGCGCCTGGTCGCCGGCCGTCCTGAGGTGGAGCTGCTCTCCGTTCGACGCAGGCTCCACAGCGACGAAGACTGATTGCACAGCAAGGCGAAGAAGGAGACGGAGCAGTGGCCGACAACGCGCGGGCGAAAAGGCTGGCGGACCTCATCCGAGAGGTGGTTGCCCAGAAGCTGCAGCGCGGGATCAAGGACCCGCGGCTCGGTACGCATGTGACCATCACGGACACCCGGGTCACGGGTGACCTGCGGGAGGCGACCGTCTTCTACACGGTCTACGGCGACGACGAGGACCGCGCGGCAGCCGCCGCCGGTCTGGAGAGCGCCAAGGGCGTCCTCCGTTCGGCGGTCGGCGCGGCGGCGGGCGTGAAGTTCACGCCGAGCCTCGCCTTCGTGGCGGACGCGCTGCCGGACAACGCCAAGGCCATCGAGGACCTCCTCGACAAGGCCAGGATCTCGGACGAGAAGGTGCGCGAGGTGTCCGCGGGCGCCGAGTTCGCCGGCGACGCGGACCCGTACCGCAAGCCCGAGGACGAGGACGGCGACGCCCCCGCATGAGCAACACCAGCAACAAGACGCCGGACGGCCTTGTCATTGTCGACAAGCCGTCCGGCTTCACTTCGCATGACGTGGTCGCCAAGATGCGCGGGATCGCCAAGACCCGCCGCGTCGGCCACGCGGGCACCCTCGACCCGATGGCGACGGGTGTCCTGGTCCTCGGCGTCGAGCGGGCCACCAAGCTCCTCGGCCATCTCGCGCTGACGGAGAAGGAGTACCTCGGCACGATCCGGCTCGGCCAGAACACGGTCACGGACGACGCCGAGGGGGAGATCACCTCGTCCGCCGACGCCTCGCGCATCAAGCGGGACGCCATAGACGCGGGGATCGCCAAGCTGTCCGGCGACATCATGCAGGTGCCGTCGAAGGTCAGCGCCATCAAGATCGACGGCAAGCGGTCGTACGCGCGTGCCCGCAAGGGCGAGGACTTCGAGATCCCGGCAAGGCCCGTGAAGATCTCCTCGTTCACCGTGTACGACGTCAGGGACGCCGTCGCCGAGGACGGCACCCCCGTACTCGACCTGGTCGTGTCGGTGGTCTGCTCGTCCGGTACGTACATCCGCGCCCTGGCCCGCGACCTCGGCGCGGACATCGGGGTCGGCGGCCATCTGACGGCGCTGCGGCGCACCCGCGTCGGGCCGTACAAGCTCGACTCGGCGAAGACCATCGACCAGCTCCAGGAGGAGCTGACGGTGATGCCGGTGGCGGACGCGGCCGCCGCGGCCTTCCCGCGCTGGGATGTCGACGAGAAGCGGTCGAAGCTGCTGCTCAACGGCGTACGGATCGAGATGCCCAGTGAGTACGCCGGTGTGGGCCCCGTCGCCGTGTTCGATCCGGAGGGCCGCTTCCTGGTCCTGGCCGAGGAGCTGAAGGGCAAGGCCAAGAGCCTGGCCGTCTTCGCCTGAGGCCCTCTCGGGCTCGGCACCTTCGTCGTGGGGGGGGGGGGGGGGGGCCCCCCCCCCCCCCCCCCACGCTTCCCCCTCCCCCCCCACCCCAAGGTGTATCCACCGCTCGTCGCCGATTCACCCCATCGGGCAGGCGCTCGGAGTGAACCGAGGGGGCGGAAGGGGGCGCGTTCGCCGGGCGTTCTGTCCCGCTGATCACCGCCGACCTACCGTCGGAAGGACGGGGCGCGTGGCAGGGAGGTTCGGGCATGACGGGACAGGGGGACCCGGCGGCCCTCGACAGGACCCTGGTGCGGATATGCGACCTGGCGGGGCGGCCGCGCGGGACCGGATTCGCCGCCGACGACCAGGGCACGGTGATCACCAGCCACGAAACGGTCGACGGCCTCGCGCGCCTCGTGCTGCACGCCGAGGGTGAGCGCGTCTGCGTGGTGACCGCCGACGCCGTGGTGCCTCTCCCGGAAGTCGATCTGGCCCTCGTCCGCACGGAGGGGCTCGGGCTGCGCCCGCTGCCCGTCACCGTGCGCGAGACCGTTGCGGTCGGCTCCTATGTGCGGATCGCCGCGCGTGGCTGGCGCGAGGCGCGCATCCTCGGCCCGGCGACGGTGACCTACACCGCCACGGACCGCTTCCATCTGGTCGACGCCGCGCTGGAGCTCGCCATCGGCACCGACGGCGCGGACGCGCTGCGGCTCGGCGGCGGGGCCGCGGGCGGTCCGGTCATCGATGCCTCGTCGGGAGCCGTGCTCGCCGTCCTGGGGACCGCGCTGCACGGCGAGCACAGCTCCGCGGGCTTCGCCGTGCCGTTGCGGGACGCGGCGGCCGCCGATCCGGGCGGACCGCTCGCCGAGCTCCTCGCGCGGGGCGCGGCGACCGTGCCGGTGTACGGCCGGGATCTCAACCTGGCCGGTGCGCTGCATCTGACGGCGACGTCGCTGGGCTCCGACGGGCCGCGCGCCCCTGTCCTCGAACCGGTCGAACGCCCGGATACGGCAAAGGAGTTGGCGGAATTCACCGACGGCCCCGCGCAGGTGCTCGGCCTCGTCGGCGACCCCGGCACCGGCCGGACCACGGAACTCGCGGCCCTCGCCGCACGCCGGGCGCGGGGCGCCGAGCCGGCTCCCACGCTGTGGCTGCGCGGTGCCGACCTGGAGGGCGCGGACACGGGCGTGGGCGATGCGGTGGAGCGGGCGCTCGAGCGGGCGGGGCGCATCGTCGAAGCGTCGGAGGATCTGCTCGCCGGGGCGGACGACGGCCTCGGGGACATCTCGGCGGGGCGTGTCGCGCGGCTCGTGCGGGACCGGGGGCGGCCGTTGCTGCTGCTGCTCGACGGGCCCGAGGAGATGCCGCCGGTGCTCGCGCATCGTCTCGCGGAGTGGAGCGGCGGTACGGCCGATTGGCTGCGGGACACGGGGGCGCGGCTCGTCGTGGCCTGCCGCGCGGAGTACTGGGAGCAGGCGGGGGAGCACTTCCCCGCGGGGCTGCTGCAGGGGTGTGTGCGCCTCGGGGATCTGCCCGAGCGGCAGGCGCGGCTCGCCCGGGCGCGGTACGGCATCCCGGAGGGCGCGCTGGCCGCCGCCGACGCCCGGCATCCGCTGGCGCTGCGGCTGCTTTCCGAGGTGCGCGCCGCGCTGCCGGACGCGCCGGCGCCGGGGCGGCCGGGGCGCGAGGAGATCTTCGCCGCCTATCTGGACCTGCTGTGCCTGCGGGTCGCGGTGCGGCTCGCTGCTCCGCAGGGGCTGCGGGGCGGGGCGGTGCGGCGGCTCGCGGCGAAGGTGTCCGGGCAGGTGCACGAGGCGGCGCGGCGGTGTCTCGGGCCGGGGCAGGGGGAGCTGGACCGGGCGTCCTTCGAGGAGGTGTTCCCGTGGGGTACGGGGTGGGCCTCCGCGGTCCTTACTGAGGGGCTGCTGACCCCTGCGGGGGGCGGTTATCGCTTCGCGCACGAGGAGCTTGCGGACTGGATCCAGGGGATGCATCTGGATGTGGACGGGGCGTTGTGGTCGTTGGTCCATCGGTACGGGGCGGCTGCGCCGCGGCCTTGGGCGGTGTCCTTGCCGGTGCCCCGCCACCGGATCGGCCCCGTCATCCAGGCCCTGCTGCAGCTGCGCCCCGGCGAACTGGAGCCTCGGCTACGGGAGTTGGCTCGGTTCGGGGAGCCTTGCTTGCCACCTGATGCATCGGCGCCCGGCATCATGCGTTGTGCCCACCCGTTCCGCCGTGCGGAACGCCTGCCCACAACGCGAGCGGAGTCGGAGGCCCCTGCCGCCCTTGCTGTGGGCAATCGTCCCGCAGGGCGGGACGGGTGGGCACAGCCCTCACCGCCGGGCACCGATGCACCGGGGTGGTGGGCAAGTCACCTGCTGAGCGAGACGCTGGCCAGGGTGCCCGACGCGTCGCCGTACCGAACCCTGCTCGCCGAGCTGGCCCAGCAGGGGCGGTACGACGCCGAGTTCTGGCTCGCTCTGCCCCTCCCGGAGGGCGACCGCTTCGACCTCCTGCGGGACGCGGTGATCCACGACCCCCCACCAGGCCCCGCGCAGGGTCGCTGCCTCGACGCGGTCGCCGAGCTCCTTGCCCAGAACCCCGCCAAGGTGCAGCCGCACCTGACCCGCTGGTTCACCGACGAACGCCCGCTCGCAGCGACCCCGCAGGCGACCGTCGCCTCCGCCGCCCAGGCCCTGCTCCACACCCACCGGCACCGCGCCATCGACGACCTCACCGAAGCCCTCGTCGAATCCGCGCACCCCCGCGCCGACGAACTCCTCGCGGTGCTCGCCGAGGAGGAGCCGTCCGCCGTGTGCCGGGCCGTCGACCGCTGGGTCCACGACGAGCGGCCCGCCCGCCGCGTCGCAGCCGTCGCCTACGGCCTGCGCGCCGCCCCGCACGCCACCACGGACGCCGACCGCGAGCTCCTGCGGTACGCGGCGTTCGCCCTGCTCGCCCGCCCCGCCGACGACACCCTGCACGGTGCCGCGCTCGCCCTCCTCGTCCGCGACCCGCAGACCCGTGCCCGCCATCTGCCGCCCGCCCTGCGGCGCTTCACCGCCGGAGATCCGCAGCTGCCCGCGAGCGCGCTCGTCGCCGCCTTCGACACCCACCCCGAGCCGGTCATCGCCGCCTTCCGCAAGCGTCTGTACGGTCCGGGCCCCGCGCCGGGGGACGTCCTGCGCAGCCTGGCCGACGTGACGGCGCCCGCGCTCGCGCGGCGGGTGGCCGATCTCGTACGCGATGTCCTGGAGCTCCGTCCCGACCTGGCGGGGCATGTGGCGGCGTACCTCGATCTGCGTCTTGAGCAGGGGCCTGGCGTCCGCGCCGTCCTCCTGCCGCTCGTGGTGGGGCTTCTGAACAGCCGCCCGCCCGCCGTGCGCGCCGCCCTCGCCTCCGCCGTCGCGGCCCCCGGCACCGACGCATCGCGGGCCCTGCGCGGCGAACTGCTCGACGTACTGCTCGACCGGGAGCGGGAGCCCGAAGTCCTGGACGCCGTGCTGTGCGCGGTCGCGGTCGGCGGCGACGAGAGCCGGGTCCGTGGTCTTGTGCACCGCACGGGAGAGCTGCTCGTCCGCACCCCGGACGGCGCGACCTGCTTCGACCGCCGCCTGGTCGAGCTGGCCCGTTCCGTCCCGGGCTTCGCCGCGTTCGTCGCCCGGTGGATGTGCGACGCCCCGCAGGAGTGGGCCGCCCTCGTCGGCCCGAGCGCCCGCCGCATGATCGAGAACCTCGCCGGGGTGCGCGTACCGGCGTGAGGTCCGCCACCCCATCCGATGCGATCCGGATCGCGCGGGCATGGCAGTCTTAGACCTGCGCAATGGGCAATGGGACGTACACACACGTACACGGGTTCGGCGAGGAGCAAAGACAGTGCAGCGCTGGCGTGGCTTGGAGGACATCCCCCAGGACTGGGGGCGCAGCGTCGTCACCATCGGTTCCTACGACGGCGTACACCGCGGGCACCAGCTGATCATCGGCCGTGCGGTCGAACGAGCGCGCGAGCTCGGCGTGCCCGCCGTCGTCGTCACCTTCGACCCGCACCCCAGCGAGGTCGTGCGCCCGGGCAGCCACCCGCCGCTGCTCGCCCCGCACCACCGGCGCGCCGAACTCATGGCCGAGCTGGGTGTGGACGCGGTCCTCATCCTGCCGTTCACCACGGAGTTCTCGAAGCTGTCGCCCGCCGACTTCGTCGTCAAGGTGCTCGTCGACAAGCTGCACGCGCGCGTGGTCGTCGAGGGCCCCAACTTCCGCTTCGGCCACAAGGCCGCGGGCAATGTCGCCTTCCTGACCGAGCTCGGCGCGACGTACGACTACGAAGTCGACGTCATCGACCTCTTCGTGAGCGGCGAGGCGGGCGGCGGCGAGCCGTTCTCCTCCACGCTCACCCGGCGCCTGGTCGCTGAGGGCGACGTGGCGGGCGCGGCGGAGATCCTCGGCCGCCCGCACCGCGTCGAGGGTGTCGTCGTACGGGGCGCGCAGCGCGGCCGCGAACTGGGCTTCCCCACGGCCAACGTGGAGACACTGCCGCACACCGCCATCCCCGCGGACGGCGTCTACGCGGGATGGCTGCACGCGCAGGGCGAGGCGATGCCCGCCGCGATCTCCGTGGGCACGAACCCGCAGTTCGACGGGACCGAGCGGACCGTCGAGGCGTACGCGATCGACCGCATCGGGCTCGACCTGTACGGCCTGCACGTGGCCGTGGACTTCCTGGCCTTTGTGCGGGGCCAGGCGAAGTTCGACTCCATCGACGAGCTGCTTGTCGCCATCGCGGATGACGTGAAGAAGGCCCGCGAGCTCATCGAAGCCGCCGATTCCGGCAACGGCGTCCCGGAGTAGGGGGCCGGAAGCGGGGCTCCCGCCCCCCGGTCCTCCGCGTCTACAGGACGTGCGGCAGGGCGACGCTGTTGACCAGCGGGCCTTCGACGGTGACTCCTTCGGTGATCAGCGACTCGACGGGCGGCAGCGGCGGGGCGGGGTTCGCCGTGCGCTGTGCCGCCGAGGCCATCGCAGCCGGAGCGGTGATCGCGGTGACGGACAGGGTGAGGGCTGCGAGCAGCGTGAAGGTCAGGACGCGGCGATGACGCATGAGATCTCTGCTTTCTTCCGTATTCTTCCGGTTTCCCTGGCGCCCGGTTTCCCCGGCGTCCGACGACCCGTTCGTATGATCGTCAGTGACTTCTTGGTCGTGCACGGGGTTACGCACGGCGAGCGGGCCGCGACCGGCGGCCCGTACGTGCACGGTCCAAGGAGGCTGCAGTGAACGGCAGTTGGGTGCAGACGACGTCCCGTTGGGCGCTGGTCGCGGCGATGGCGGCGGTGCCATCCGCCCTGTGCTCCGGCGCGGCGCACGCCGATGAGACGCACGCGAACTCGCACAACGCGCCCAGGGTCGCGCTGATCAACACCGGCCAGATCGATGACCCGTTGGAGGACGTGCTGGAGCACACCCTCAACTTCGGGGACGGATACAGGTGGGACTGACGGGGTGAACCGCTCGTGGCCGTACCGTACTTGCGCGGGTCCCGGGCGGCCGCGCAAGTAGGTCACGATGCGGGGGTGTTCAGGTCACGGGGCGAGGCACGCCGTGCCCGGCACCTCGGAGGGGACGCCGGGGCTGGCCGGGTCGACGAGCGAGGTGACGTCACCGGCGGCCTGCGCCACGCAGGTGACGGTCCCGACGGGGTCCGGGACGGCACTGGCGGGCGCGGCGAGAGCCCCCATCAGTGCGACGGCCCCGAGGATGACGGCGGCGGAACGGCGCATGGAAATCTCCTTCACTTCGGTGGAGTTGGAGTTGCTCACGGTCCGTCATTGGATCGGAGCACTCTGTGGCTCCCCAGCGCTCACGCCCGATAGGCCCCGCATCACCCGTACGTGAAAGAGGTAACGATCCGCCGCCTCAGGACGTCGCTCCGCCCCGCCCGGAACGGCACGCAACCCCGGTTGGACGCCGTCAGACGCCGGACGCGCTGACGTCGGCCGTCGCCCAATGGCACGCCACCTGCGTCTCGCCGGCGCCGGACAGCACCGGCAGGTCCTCGCTCCGGCAGCGGTCCGCGACACCCGCCCGCTGCGCCTCGCCAGAGGCAAGCACCTGGCAGCGGGCGTGGAACCGGCAGCCGCCCGGGATGCGGGACGGGTCCGGCGGCTCGCCCGTGAGGACCACCGGATCGCCGGGGGCCTCCGGTAGCACCGACAACAGGGCCTGGGTGTACGGATGTTGGGGCGAGGTCAGGACCTCCTCCACTGTGCCCGTCTCGACGATCCGGCCCAGGTACATCACCGCCACGCGGTCCGCGATGTTCCAGGCGAGGCCCAGGTCGTGCGTCACCACCAGTGCGGAGAGCCCGAGTTCGTCGCGCAGGCGGAGCAGCAGGGCGAGGATCTCGCCGCGTACGGAGGCGTCGAGCGAGGCCACCGGCTCGTCCGCGACGATCAGTTCGGGCTCAAGGACCAGCGCGCCCGCGATGACGACGCGCTGGCGCTGGCCACCCGACAGCTCGTGCGGGTAGCGCAGGAAGAATCGCTCCGGCGGGCGCAGTCCGGCCCGCGAGAGCGCGTCGGCGACCGCCGCCTGCTCGTCACCTCCGTACCCGTGAATGCGCAGTCCCTCGGCGACCGCCTCGTACACGGTGTGGCGGGGGTTGAGGGAGCCGCTGGGATCCTGGAGCACCAGCTGGACGCGCTTGCGGTACGCCTTGAGCGCGCGGCCCGAGTAGTCCAGCGGCTTGCCGCCGAACGTCACATTGCCGGAGGTCGGCGCCACCAGACCGAGCAGCGAGCGGGCCAGCGTCGTCTTGCCGCAGCCCGACTCGCCGACCAGAGCGACGATCTCGGCGGGCTTGATGTCGAGGTCGACGCCGTCCACCGCGCGCGCGGGCGGCGCGCCACGGCGGCCGGGGAACGTGATGTGCAGGTCGCCCGCCGAAAGGAGGGGGTCATCGGTGGTCATGCGTGGCCGCTCCTCGGTGCGTGGTCTGTTCGTGCTCACGGCGTACGCTCCGCCGTCGCCGGTGCCGATGTCGGCTGCGCCGGGAGCTGGGAACCCGCGTGCACGCACGCCGCCCGGTGCCGGGGGCCCGCGTCCCGCAGCACCTGGTCCTCCGTGGTGCAGGAGTCCAGGGCGACGGCGCAGCGCGGATGGAACGTGCAGCCCGTGGGGAGCAGGGACGGGTCGGGCGGGTCGCCGGGCAGGCCGCGCGGCGCGAAGCGCGACGCCGTGTCGCCGATGCGCGGGAAGGCCGCCGAGAGGGCCTTTCCGTACGGATGCTGCGCGTTCTCGTAGACCTCGGAGGCGGGGCCCTCCTCGACGACGCGGCCCGCGTACATCACCGCGAGCCGGTCGCAGGTGTCGGAGAGCACCGCGAGGTCATGGCTGATCATGATCAGGCCGAGGTCCTGCTCGGCCACCAACTGCTCGATCAGACGCAGGATCTGAGCCTGGATCATCACATCGAGGGCCGTCGTCGGCTCGTCGGCGATGATCAGCCGTGGATCGCAGGCGAGCGCCATCGCGATCATCACGCGCTGCCGCTGGCCGCCCGACAGCTCATGCGGATACGCGTCCGCGCGCGCGGCAGGCAGACCCACATGTTCGAGCAGCTCCCCGGCCTTCTTCTTCGCGCCGGCCGGGGTCGCCTTCTTGTGCAGCAGGATCGGCTCGGCGATCTGGTCGCCGATGCGGTGCACGGCGTTGAGGGAGTGCATCGCGCCCTGGAAGACGACCGACGCGCCCGCCCAGCGGACCGCGCGGACCCGGCCCCACTTCATGGTGAGGACGTCCTCGCCGTCGACCAGCACCTCGCCGGTCACCTTCGTCCCCGCCGGCAGCAGCCGCAGCAGGGCGAGCGCGAGCGTGGACTTGCCGCATCCGGACTCGCCCGCGACGCCGAGCTTCTGGCCCGCATCGACCGTGAGGTTCACACCGCGCACGGCGGCGGCCCCGGACGCGTACGTCACTTCGAGATTTCTTACGTCGAGGAGGGCCGTGGCCCGCTGTTCGGTCACCTTGCTCAAGCTACTCAACGGGAGACCCCCAGCCTGGGGTTGAGCACGGACTCCACGGCGCGCCCGCACAGCGTGAACGCGAGCGCCACGACGGCAATGGCCAGGCCGGGCGGGGCGAGATACCACCAGTCGCCCGCGCTGACCGCGCCCGCCTCGCGCGCGTCCTGGAGCAGGCCGCCCCAGGAGACGCCCGTGGGGTCGCCGAGACCGAGGAAGGCGAGCGTGGCCTCGGTGAGGATGGCGCTGGAGATGACGAGGGTGGTCTGCGCGAGGACCAGCGGCATGACGTTGGGCAGGACGTGCCGGGTCATGATGTGGCCGTGGCCGCCGCCCAGCGCCTGGGCGCGCTCGATGTAGGGGCGCGATTCCACGGCAAGGGTCTGGGCGCGGACCAGACGCGCCGTCGTCGGCCAGGTCGTCACGCCGATTGCCAGGATGATCGTCCAGATCGAGCCGGACAGCACCGCGGCGAGCGCGATGGCGAGCACCAGCGTCGGCATCACCAGGAACCAGTCCGTGACGCGCATGATGACGGTGGAGTACCAGCCCTTGAAGTGCCCGGCGGTGATCCCGACGAGGGTGCCGATGGTCACCGAGAGGAAGGCGGCGAGCAGCCCGACGGTCAGCGACATCCGCGCTCCCCACACCAGGAGCCCGAGGAGGTCGCGCCCGAACTGGTCGGTGCCCAGGGGGAATTCCCCGCTCGGCGACTCCATCGGCTTGCCCGGCGCGGCGGTCACGCTCTGCGCGTCCGAGCCGACGAGGAGCGGCGCGAAGACGGCCATGAGGGCGATCAGGACCAGCGCGGCCAGGCCGAAGAGCCCGGCCCGGTGTGTGCGGTACTCCCGCCAGAAGCGGGCGGCCGAGTGCCGCCTGCGGGTCCGGGCGAGGGCGCGCGCGCTCTTCACCGGGGCGGTCGGTGCGGATTCGGTCGTCATCGGCCCACCCGGGGATCGAGCAGCGGATAGATCACATCGGCCAGCGTGTTCATCAGGATCACCGCGGCGGAGAAGACGAAGAACAGGCCTTGTACGAGGGGCAGATCGGGCACGCTCAGCGCGGCGTAGAAGAGCCCGCCGAGCCCCGGCCAGGAGAAGACGGTCTCGACGAGGATCGCGCCCGCCACCACCGTGCCGAGGTTCACGAACATCAGCGTGACGGTGGGCAGCATCGCGTTCGGGACGGCGTGCCGGCGGCGTACGAGATCGTCCCGCAGGCCCTTGGCGCGGGCGGTCGTCAGATAGTCGCTGCCCATCTCGTCGAGCAGCGAGGAGCGCATGACGAGGAGCGTCTGCGCGTATCCGACGGCGACGAGCGTGACGACGGGAAGCACCATGTGGTGCGCGACATCGATGACGTACGCGATGCCCGTCTCGCCACCCGATTCGAGCCCGCCGGTCGGGAAGAGCCCGGGAATCGGGCCGACCCCCACCGAGAAGGTGATGATGAGGAGAAGCCCGAGCCAGAAGGACGGCACGGAGTAGAGGGTGAGTGCGAGGCCGGTGTGCACGCGGTCCCCGAGCCCGCCGTTGCGCCAGGCCGTGCGGGTGCCCAGCCAGACGCCGATGAGGGTGTAGAGGACGAACGCGGTGCCGGTGAGCAGAAGCGTCGCGGGCAGCGCGTCGGTGATCTTGTCGATCACCGGGGCGTGGAACTGGTACGAGGTGCCGAAGTCGCCTGTCAGCGCGTTGCCGCAGTAGTCGAAGAACTGCGTCATGACCGGCTGGTCGAGGCCGAACTCCTTGCGCATCGCGGCCAGTTGCTCGGCCGACACGCGCTTTCCGCCCGTCATCTGCTTCACCGGGTCGCCCGGGATGAGACGGAACAGGAAGAAGCTGGTGACGAGGACGGCGAACAGCGAGACGGCGGCGCCGCCCAGCTTGCCCGCCACGTACTGGAGATAGGCGCGGGTGTTGCGGGCCCGGGGCCCGCGGGCCGACGGCCCGGCCAGTGCCGGGTCGTCGGTCGCCGCGGTGCCCTTGATGCCTTCGGTGTCGAGCAGTGCGGGATTGCTGTCAGCGGTCATGCGTTACTCGCGGTCCTCTGCGGTCGAACGGCGGCGCAGGGCGAACAGGACTCCACCGCCGACGAGCACCACCGCGGCGGCGGCGATACCGATGATGACACCGGTCGAGCTTCCATCCTTGGAGGAACTCTTCCCATCCGCGGGGACGGCGGACCACCAGCTCCAATATCCGTCCTGGCCGTAGATGTTGCCCGCGGCCGTCGGCATGGTGGTGATGGACTTGATCTGGTCCGTGCGGTAGGCCTCGACGGCGTTCGGGTACGCGAGAACGTTCATGTACCCGGAGTCGTAGAGCCAGGACTGCATTTCCTTGACGGTCTCGGCGCGCTTGGCCGGGTCGTAATCGGCCAGCTGCTTCGCGTAGAGGTCGTCGTACTTCTTGTTGCAGATGAAGTTGTCGGTGGCGGCGCTCTCCTTGGCCTTCTCCGGCAGCGCTGCACAGGTGTGGATGCCGAGCACGAAGTCCGGGTCGGGGTTGACGGACCAGCCGTCGAAGGCGAGGTCGTACTCACCCGCGTACCAGGGCACGGAGACATCGTCGAGGCAGTTGACCTTGAGCCCGATGCCGAGATCCCCCCACCACTCCTTCAGATACTTGCCCACGGCCTTGTCGTTCGGGTCCGTGGCATGGCACAGGATGCGGAGGTCGAGCGGCTTGCCGTCCTTGCCGACGCGCTTGCCGTCGCCGTTCTTCTTGTAGCCCGCGTCGTCGAGGAGCTGCGCCGCCTTCTTCGGGTCGTACGCCAGTTCCTGGTCGGCCGATGGCTTCCAGGCGTAGTCGGAGAAACGCGGCGGAATGTAGCCCGCGCCCTCGACGGCCTGCCCCTGGAACACCTTGTCGACGATCGCCTTGCGGTCGACGGAGAGGAACAGCGCCTGACGGACCCTCTGGTCGAGGAGAGCCGGATGGCCGTCACCGAACTTCTTGCCGTCCAGGGTCTTGGCACCCGGATTGGTGGCGATGGCGAAGAAGCGACGTCCGGGCCCCTCGTTGACCTTGACGTTGTCTTCCTTCCTCAGGGAGGCGGCCTGCGCGGGAGTGAGCGCGGGCTGTCCGGCGACGAACGACACCTCGCCCTTCCTGAGGGCGGAGACGGCCGCGTCCTGGTCCTTGTACGTCTTGAAGACCAGCTCGTCGAACTTGGGCGCGCCGCGCCAGAAGTCCTTGTTGGCCTTGAGCTTCACGTACTGGTCGACCTTGTAGTCCGTCAGGATGAACGGGCCGTTGCCGACGACGGGGAAGTCCTTGTCGTTGTTGAACTTCGAGATGTCGTCGACCTTCTCCCAGATGTGCTTGGGAACGATCGGCACATCGAGCGCGGCCATCGTGGCCTGTGGCTCCTTCAACTCGATGACCAGCTTGGTGGGGCTGGGCGCGGTCACCTTCTTGAAGTTGGTGACGAAGTTGGAGTTCGAGGTGGCGGTGCCCTCCTTGGACATCACCTTGTTGAACGTCCAGGCGGCGTCCTCGGCGGTCGCCTTCTTGCCGTCCGACCACTTGGAGTCGTCCCGGATGGTGTACGTCCAGGTCAGCTTGTCGGCGGAGGGCTTCCAGTCGGTGGCGAAGCCGTCGATCGCCTTGTTGGTCTTCGCGTCGTAGTTCGTCAGGTACTCGTACGTGAGGCGGTGGATGCTGGTGCTGAGCAGCCGCTGGGCGAGGAAGGGGCTGAGCGAGTCGACGCTCTGCGCCACGGCGACGGTCAGGGTCTTCTTGCCGTCCGCCTTGGCCTCGGCCTGGTCCGGGGCCGGGTTGAGGGGGGTCGCAAGCCCTGCGGTGAGGGTGAAGGCGGCGGCTGCGGATGCCAGCAGGACGCGGGTCCTGCGGGGGCTGCGGGTGCCGCGGGTGCCGCGGGTGCGGCTCGTGCTCCGTGGTGGCGCCTTCGCCGGGGTGTGGGACCGTACTCTGCCGTGCTGATCTTGTGTGTCCATGGGTCGGTGACCTCGCGTCATCGCTCGCACAGGGATGGCTAGTTGAGAGTCGATCAAGGAACGTCAGCTGGTTGATGTGTGTGTCTACCAGCGCCAGTCTGCGTCAGTCAACGGCAGGTGAACCCCATGTGGCCTGCGGAAATAACGAGTTGACCCGGATTTCATCCGCATTGGTCAAGACCTGTGAAGCGTGGCTGGTCGGGGGGTGATGGTGGGGGGAGGGGCAGGTGGGAACGCCCTCCCCGACTCGCCCTCCCAGGAGAGCCGCCTCACTACGGACCGCCCCTGCCCACTCGGCGAGCTGCCCTGCTGTCGGCTGCCTCCGCTTTGCTCGGCCGCCCAGGCCAATCGCCCCGCTATCGACCGCCCCGCCTCCCCCGCCTCCCCCGCCCGCCCCGGCGAGCTGCCCTGATGCCGACTGCCGCCCTGCTGTGGGCAGGCGTTCCGCAGGGCGGAACGGGTGGGCACAGCCCTGCTGCCGGGTGAGCGATTTACGAGGCGGCTGGGAAACGGGGAGGGCCCGCACCGAGGAGCGGTGCGGGCCCAGTTGGGTCAAGTGAGGCTACTGCTGCGGCGCGTCCGGCGCCTGGGGCTGGCCCGGCTGGAAGGGGGCCCCGGGCTGGTACGGCTGACCGGGCTGCACCGGCTGCTGCGCCTGTGCGGGGGGCAGTTGCCCCGGCTGCGGCTGGCCGGGCTGCGGTTGCGGCTGAGCCTGGTACGGCTGCCCCGGCCCCTGCGGCGGAGCCGCGTTCTGCCACCCCTGCGGGGCGCCCGGCTGCGGGTACGGCTGCTGCTGTGCCGGCGGCTGAGGCTGTACCGGCTGCTGTTGCTGAGGCTGCTGAGGAGCGTACGGCTGCTGCGGCTGAGGAGCTTGCCCCCCATAACCCTGCTGCCCCGGCACGGGGTAGCCCCCCTGCCCCTGCCCCTGCCCCGGCATCGGCGGAGCCACAGTCGGCGGCGGATTCCCGTCCGAAGTCCACAGCCCCTGCTGCTGCTGAGCCCGCACGAAGTCCTCGGCCACCATCGCCGAGAGGTTGAAGTACGCCTCCCGCACCTTCGGCCGCATCATGTCGAGATCGACCTCCGCACCGGCGGCGAGGTGCTCGTCGAACGGAATGACGACAACGCCCCGGCACCGCGTCTCGAAGTGCGACACGATGTCATCGACCTTGATCATCTTTCCGGTCTCGCGCACTCCGGAGATGACGGTGAGGGACCGCGACACCAGATCGGCGTACCCATGGGCCGACAGCCAGTCCAGCGTCGTGGACGCGCTGCTGGCCCCGTCCACGGACGGAGTCGAGATGATGATGAGCTGGTCGGCGAGGTCGAGAACACCCCGCATGGCGCTGTAGAGCAGCCCGGTGCCCGAGTCGGTCAGGATGATCGGGTACTGCTTCCCCAGTACGTCGATGGCGCGCCGGTAGTCCTCGTCGTTGAAGGTGGTGGACACGGCCGGGTCGACGTCATTGGCGATGATCTCGAGCCCGGACGCGGCCTGCGAGGTGAACCGCCGGATGTCCATGTACGAGTTGAGGTACGGGATCGCCTGGACGAGGTCACGGATGGTGGCCCCGGTCTCGCGCCGGACGCGGCGCCCGAGCGTACCGGCGTCGGGGTTGGCGTCGATGGCAAGGATCTTGTCCTGCCGCTCGGTGGCGAGCGTCGAACCGAGGGCAGTGGTGGTCGTGGTCTTACCCACGCCACCCTTCAGGCTGATGACGGCAATGCGGTAGCAGGACAGCACCGGAGTCCGGATGAGCTCCAACTTCCGCTGCCGCTCGGCCTCTTCCTTCTTGCCGCCGAGCTTGAACCGCGAACCGCCGGACGCGGGCCGGCTGCTCTTCGCCTTCGGCTTGGTGTTGCGCAGCAGCCGGTCGGAGGAGAGCTCGACGGCGGCCGTGTACCCGAGGGGCGCGCCGGGGTTGGTGCGCTCCCGCTGATCGTGCTGCACGGCCTGCGGCCAGGCGGCACCGGTACGGGGGTCGATGGGCGGCTGCGGCTGACCGGGCTGCGGGGCCTGCGGCTGCTGCGGCTGAGGCTGCTGCTGGGCCGGAAGTGGCTGCTGTGCCTGCGGTTGTACGGGGGCCGGGGGCTGGGCCGTCGCCTGCGGTACGGCCAGGTTGGGGGTGGGGTTCGGGTTGGCCGGGGCGGCGGGCTGCGGCTGTGCGCCGGCGGGCGGTAGCGGCTGCTGGGCCTGCGGCGCGGGGGGCTGCGGGAACCCGTAACTACCCTGCGGGGCAGGGGAGTTGGGGTTCGCGGTGGGAGCGGGGGCACCCTGCTGCGGGAACCCGTAGCCGCTCGGCGGAACGGGAGCGCCCTGCTGCGGGAACCCGTAACTGCTCTGCTGAGCAGGGGCGACGGGCGTGGGAGCCGGGGCAGGCGCCGGAGCCTGGGCCGCTGCCTGCGGGAAGCCGTACCCGGCAGGCGGCACGGGCGCATCGGTGGCAGGCGCGGGCGCAGGAGCAGGCGCCGGCGAAACCGGACCCGGACCCGGAGCAGGAGCAGGCGCCGGAACTGGCGCACCGGCCTGCGGGAACCCGTACCCGCTCGGAGGCACGGGAGCATCGGCGGCAGGCGCGGGCGCGCCCGACGCGGGAGCCACGGGCCCGGTGGGCGCGGGCCAAGCGTGCGGCGCGGGCTGCGGAGCCTGCGGCTGCACCGGCTCGGGAGCCGGCGCGGCCTGCTGCGGAACCTGCGGCTGCACCTGCTCGGGAGCGGGAGCGGGCGCCGGTTCCGCAGGCGACTCGGCCTGCACGGGAACCGGCCACTGGGGCGCGGAGGTAGGCGCGGCAGGCTGGAAGGCGGGCGGCAGCGGCGGAAGCCCACCGTGCGGCGCGGGCGGGGGAGTCCAGGAGGGCGGCACCGAGTCCTGCACCTCGTCGACAGGCGCGGCGGGCACGGCGTCTTGAGGAGCGGAGCCCTGAGGCGCGGAGTCCTCCGGAACGGCGTCTACAGGGACGACATCCTTCGGGGCGGAGTCCTCCGGAACGGCGTCCTGCGGAACGGCGTCGTTGATCTCGGCGGAGCCATCGGACCCGTCAGCGTCATCGAGGCCCCCGACACCTACCAGGGCGTCGGATTCGCCACCGTCGCTTGCCCCGTCAACATCAAGGTCGGGGGAGGAGGGCACAGAGTCAGACACAGCGTCCTCATCGCCGCCACGGTCACCGAGATCCGCAACGGGCTCGACGACAGAAGAGGACTGTCCCTCGGACGACTCTCCCTCGGAGGTCTCCTCCGCAGGAGCCCCCTCCTGGCCGTCAAGGCCTCCACCATCGGACGCCTCGGCAGCCACCTCAACGTCCTCGGAGGTCACGTCAGCGGACGCAGGAGCCTCATCCGCCTCCGCCTCCGTCTCCGCGGCGGCCCGCTCCTCGATCTCCCGCTTCAGGGCGACAGCGGAGAACCGCATGGTGGCGCCACTCTCAAGATCGCCACTACCAAGGTCCTCGGCAACGGGCTCATCCTTGACCTCGGCCACAGGTTCCGGCTCAGTCTCAGCTTCAGGCTTAGGAACGACCCCAGTCACATGCACGGAAGAGGCCACACCGGCAACGGCGCCACTCCAGTCGGCGGCACCCCCCGAGGGCGAAACACCATCAGAAGAAGGTGCAGCGGGCTGCGGCTGGAACCCGCTCCCCACAGGCAGCTTCGGCACAGCAACAGGCGGCCCGACAGGCGGAACCGGAGCGGAAGAGGCCGGAGGCTCAGAAGCGGTCGGCGGCTCAGGGGCGGCGGGAGGAGCAACTGGAGCAGCAACCGGAGGAACAACCGGAGCAGGCGCGGCATCAGCCGCAGGCGCCGCCGACGGAGTCTCCCCCGCGCTGCCGGACGCATTCTGCGTGTACCAGGCGGGCGGGGCGTAGTCGATGGTGAACTCGCCCGTCGTCTCGGCAGCGGACTCCGCGTCGGACTGATCATCGACGGGTGAGTCCCAGCCCCCGCGGATCTCGTCCCGATCGCTGTTCACAATGCCTCCTGGTGTGGTCGAGCACCCTCGTGCCGTGGTGGGGGGCGACCGTTCCTGTCGTCCGATCCGCCTTGGCTCTCCCCGTGAGAGACGCGAACGACCCGCTCGCGGGTTCTTGAGTCGCGCCCTGTCCCAGCCTAATCACCATAAGCACCAGCACGGCAGGGCAGCCCACCTCACGAATGCTGTCCTTTCCGTCACGCTCCCCACGGGAGTGATCCCCGTATCCAAAACGGTGACGGACAAATCAGCCAACAAGCATCAAATAGCCGCTAATTCGCCTGGTCAACCGACACCGACCCCTCGCTCAATCCATCCTCCGCGCCGTACCCAACAATCCGGTCTCGGCATCTGTGGCCTGCGTCATCACGTACTGCCGGTCACGATCGGCACACCACAACGTCAATCCATCGGCAAGCGTCGGCAATGCCTCGACATCGCCGCGCGGCAGCCCCACGAACCGTCCGATCTGAGCCGCCTCATCCGGTGAAACCCGCTGCACTCCGACAAGCCGGGCCTGTCGTATCAGCCGAGGCGCGACCGGACTCAGGTAGGGCAGCAGCGTCAGGACCGATTGCCAGGGCCCGGAGACCACCCGCCCCCGGGGCGGCCGCATCCCGCAATCCCGCACTACAAGGACCGGGCTCCCCGCCGATGCACCTTGCGGGGGCACCCGCCCCACGTCATGCACCGACATTCCGCTCGGTCCGACGCCGAGGGCTTCCACGAGCTGGGCCCAAGCCGCCGCCCGTCCGGTCTCAACGGCTACCCGGGCCCCCGTCGCGGCCGCCCGCAACGCGATGACCTGCGCCGTCCACAGCCCTCCGATCAGCAGCACGTCGTACGGCGTAGGCCGGTTGACGCCGAGAACGGAGGGTTGACCCTGTGCGTCCACGCCGATCACGACGCCGTCGTCACCGATGGGCAACGCCAGTGCGTCCACTTGCTCGGCGGAGAGCGCGTGGCGACGGTGGTGTGGTCCGAGCAGCCCGAACCCACTGCGCAGTGCCGTGCGAAACGCATCGCCGGGAGCGGACGGAACGGCCGGCGTGGTCGGATTCGTGACGGTCATCAGCGGGTCCCCCCGAGCGGCAGAGTGGCAAGCATCCCGGGCAGCTGCTCGCGATCGAGACGGACGAGTCCGGTACCGACCTGCCGGGCCCCCTGCTCCAACGCCCGCCGAGCGGTTTCGAGTTCGGCATCACTGCGCCCGGTCACCCGCACATGCCCGCACAGCGACACTTCCTGTCGCTCGCCGTGGCGCAGGGTGAGGCTGAACGTCGTGGCCAGCGTCGGGACGGCGGTGAGCAGCGCGACGAGCTGCGGCAGCGACGGACTGCCCGCGTTCCCCAACTGCGGCCAGCGCCGGATCCAGTAGGTGGTGTGACGGCGGTTGTCGCAGCGCCACGCGCGTGCGGACTCCTCTGTCCTGCGCTCCGGCAGCTCGGTCCGCCCGGCCTCCGCTGTGACCAGCGGATTGGCGCCGGCCGAAGTGGCGATGGCGGCAGCCAACTGCTCCTCGGTCAACGCTGTAGCCCGGAAACCGGCCCCCGTGAGCCGACTTGCCAGCTGGTCCATGGCCCGCACCACGCACTTCTGAGCCCCCACGAACCCGCCTCCACGCGCCGCCACAGCCTCGGGGCAGAGCTCAGGATCCAGTTTCAGGGCAACCCATGTAATCCGTACGGCGGGTGCTCCGGTCTGGGCTTGAAGGGGCGCATAGTTGCTGACGGCTACGGACTGCTGAGGGAGATGCAACGCGGGCGCCGGCTGGGTGTGCTGCACTATCTGCGCCGACTCGAGCCGGATCCCGTCCACCTCCAGGACGTCCCATACGAGCCCCACCGGAAGTGGCTGCCTCCCGCGCTCGGCCCGCAACGCGGTGGCGTCCGACTCGACTTGGAGCACGGCGGTCACGAACGTCCCGTCTCCCACCATCCCGACCTGCCGCCGGTCCCGGTCTCCGTAGGCGTACGTGCGCAAGGCCGGGTCGCACTCGACGGCCGGGGCGAACGCAGGCTCCGTACCCGGCGGTATTGGAGCATTCGCCGCCCGGCGCTTGCGTGCCCGCAACGCCCGTGCCGTGCCCAGCCATTCGTGCCATGCGCGGCCACGACGACGTACGACAGCGAGCAGCACCAGCACAGCGGCGACGACAGCGGCTGGCACGAGGGCCAGCGGATCCACCACCCATGCGGCCAGCAAGAGGGCTGCGGCGACCTCGATCAATACAAGTCGTTGCAAGCGAAACGATCCGAACTGCGCAGAACGCGCCCGGAGATGGAAGGTGACAGTCCCTGGGCGCGGCGACGCGCCGACCCCAACGGGCGCTGCCTGCCCCTGAGTCCCGGACCCTGACGGTCCCCGAGCTCCGGTCCGCGCTGCGGAAGCCATCAGTCCAACCCCCCGTAAGTCTCCCGAATCGCCCTGGTGGTCACGGAACATGCACCCCAGGAGTGCCCGGGAACCTTACCCACCTCACACGCGTGATTACTCAACAGGCATAGTAGGGGCCGGGTCTGACAACGGAGGGTGGGGGTGGCGTGCCCCCGGCGCTGCACGGGGGAGAAGCAGACACTCATGGCATCACGGCGGGACGAACTCAACGCCTACACCTTCGCGAAGCGCCGCACACTCGCGTCCTTCATCCAACCGTCGCCTTCGGGTTCGGAGGAAGGCGCACCACGCCCGCTGCGTGGCGTAGTCCCCGGCCTCATCGTCGGAGTGATCGTCCTGGCCGTCTTCGGCGCGTGGGGCATGTTCAAACCGGCGGCCAAGCCCGGCTGGGACAAGCCGAAGGAGCACGTGATCATCGCGAGCAAGTCCACGACCCGGTACGTCGTCCTGGAGACGAACGGCAAGACTCAGCTCCACCCGGTACTCAACATGGCCTCGGCGAAGCTCCTCCTCGATGCCGACAAGGGCGACGTCATCAACGTCGACGAGTCCGTACTCGACGAGGGCAAGATCCCGCACGGCGCCACCATCGGCATTCCGTACGCTCCCGACCGCCTGCCCTCCGAGTCCGAGGCCGGTGCTGTCAAGCGCTGGGCGGTGTGCGAGCGCCCGGGCGAGGGCGGCAGGGCCATCCAGAAGGCCGCGTTCATCCTGGCGGAGCGTGACCAGAACAAGACCGAGGGCAGCGAACGGCTGCGCGGCGGCGAGCTGTTGTACGTAGTCGGCCCTGACAAGACCCGCTACGTCGTCGATGCGCGGGGAACCGCGTACCGAATCGCGGAGAAGAACCAGCTCAACGTCCTGCTGCGCACCATCGTGGGCCTCGGCCGCGAACCGCAGCGGGTCTCCAAGGAGTGGCTCGAAACGCTGCACTACGGAGACCCGATCACCTTCCCGAAGGTGGAGGGAGTCCCCGGAGCCGACGCCAACGTGGCGAGCCTCCAGGACCGGCAGGCGAACCGGGTCGGCATGGTCCTCCAGGCATCGGACGGGGCCGGGAAGCAGCACTACGTAGTCGAGCCCGGGCGGATTGCCCCGGTCTCCGACTTCACCGCGAAACTAATCCTCGCCAACCCCGACCTGGTCAAGGTGGGCCAGGACGGCCGAGCCCGCAACCTGAGCACGGGCGCCTTCACCCCTGACCCCAGGGAGTTCGACGCGCAGCGCAAGTGGCCGACCGAGAGGCCATCGCACGCCAACGAAGCCTCTGGAGACGCAAGGAGCCGCGACACCATCTGCAACGTCCTGCGCAAGGTGGACGGCGACAACGGCCACACCACACTCAGCACATGGGCGGGAACGGACTTCCCCGCCACACTGCCCACCGGCTCGTCCAGCGCGTACGTCACGGCCGGATCGGGCCTGCTCTACCGGCAGTTCACCGGGTCGCAGACCAAGACGGGCGGCATCTTCTTGGCCACGGACACAGGCCTGCGCTACGCGATGCAGTCCAACAGCGACAGCGCGACGGACGACGCGGGCATCGGCACGTCGGCCAAGCAGCGCAAGCAGCAACAGCAGGAGGCGCAACAGGCCCAGACCCGCCTGGGCTACGCGGACACGGACGTGACTTCGGTGCCGGCCCCTTGGTCGAAGTTCCTGCCGACAGGCCCGCGCCTCTCGACTTCGGCGGCACGCCAGCCGCAGGGCTCCTAGACGGCGGGGGGCTGACAATGACGTATACACAGCGCTGGTCCCACGCCACAGCGGCCACGGCGGCGACGCTGACGGTGATCGCGACAACAACGCTGCTCGCCGCCGCACCCACCGCGACCGCGGCCGCCGGAGACCAGTGCACGTTCGGGGACAAGAAGTACGAGGGCCGCCCCTGGTCCCTGCAGCGCGTCCTCCTGGACGAGTTGTGGCGCCAGTCCACAGGGAAGGGCGTACGGGTGGCGGTGATCGACACAGGCGTGGACGTCAAGAACCCACAACTCAAGAGCGCGGTGGACGTGTCGCGAGGCCGCAACCTCCTCCCCAAGAACCTCAAGGACGAAAACGGCGACAAGATCAAGCGTGGCAAGGAGAACGGCACGACGGACACCGTCGGCCACGGCACGCGCGTGGCGGGCATCATCGCGGCCCGCCCGGCCAAGGGCACCGGCTTCGTGGGCCTGGCCCCCGACGCGACGCTGATCCCGATCCAGCAGAACGACGCGGAGGGCCACGGCACCGCGGAGACTCTCGCGGCAGCGATCAACTACGCGGTCGAGGCCGAGGCGGACGTCATCAACATCTCCCAGGACACGGCCAATGCGGTAAAGCCGACCCCGATCCTGAAGGAGGCAGTGGACAGGGCACTCAGGCGCCAAAAGGTGATCGTGGCGTCCGCCGGCAACGACGGCGTGGGCGGCAATGTCAAACCGACCTATCCCGCTTCGTACGACGGCGTCCTTGCGGTAGCAGCATCGGACCGCAACAACGAACGCGCCCCGTTCTCCCAGTCAGGCAAGTGGGTGGGCGTGGCAGCCCCTGGCGTAGACATGATCTCCACAGTGCCCCTGGGCGGTCACTGCTCGGACAACGGCACAAGCTTCTCGGCCCCGTACGTCGCGGGGGTGGCGGCCCTGATCAAGTCCAAGCACCGCGGCTGGACGTCCCGCCAGATCACCGCCCAGATCAAACAAACAGCAGAACGCTCGGTAGCGGGCCACGATCGCCTGGTCGGCTGGGGAGTGGTGGACCCGGTCCGCGCCCTGACAGAGGACGACCACCCGATCGAGACCCCTCACGCCCGCGAGGGCGTCACCCGCGCGAAGGCCCCAACTCCCGCGGAGCTCCACCTCGGTGAGACGGCGGATGAGCGGACGGCTCGGATCGCTACGTATGTGGCTGTGGGGGCGGGGGTTGTGGTGGCGGTGCTGGGTGGGGCGGGGGTGGCTGTGCGGGATGGGCGTGCGCGGGGCCGCGGTCGTGGCCGTGGGGAAGGCGGCTGAAGGAACCCTGTGGTTCCTCATTCAGTGCCACCATCGCTCAACGCGAGGCGTCAACTCGTGGTGGCGTATCCGGAAAGCTGATTGCCTCTTGGCATTTCGCCGCCTTGTGGGAATGCTCTGCAGCTTGGAGTGCGAATTCGGTCAGCTGTTGACGTAGCTCGGTACCGCTAATCCGGGCTTCCCCCACGATCTTTGCATCTACGTTCAGTGCGTATGTCTCCAGAGCACTGCTGGCCTTGCGTCCTGGCGGCGTGCAACGCATGTAGATGACCGTCTCGCGAGGCCAAGACACGGTTGCCGGCTCCCCGGAGAGGTCGACCTCTTTTCCCTTGAGGCTCGCGCGGTAAAAATCCTTCCACTTCGCTAGTTTCACATCTGCCGATCTGACGTTAACGGAGAGGGACGATTCTCCGCTGATCATGATTGCACAGTGGAAAAGGAAGTCACCCTCGCGCAAGAGGGTCTGCCGAGAGCTCTCCTCGACATTACGTGCTGCTGGTAGCACGTTGGATGCCGTGGACCGCTGGACGCCCTGCTTGCAGGGGCGGTTAGGCAGTTCTTCGATTCCACTCAGGAAGATTTCTTTGTAGCCGATAAATCCTCCGCCAAGGATTGCGACTGCCGTCAACGCTATGATGATTCTGCTGCTATGTGCTTTCACAGTTACCCCTTCACCTGGTCCCTTCACCTCGCGCCTCTAGGTGCTAGGGCGTGCTGTGACATCTTCCAAGCGGGTATCGCTTAGATCCCATCCAGTTGACACTGCTGTTCCTACCAGCGAACTCACTTCGTCCTTTTTGAGGTGGGATTCATGTTCCTCTAGGGAGTAGTCGGTGGCCGAGAGAACCGATCGGCTCGTATCTTCTTTTGCGACATTGAGCTCCTTTCCGGCTTGGTACATGATCTGGTCCTCATTGTCAATTTCTCGACTGTCGATGATTCGATCAATCCCGACGGCGGCCGCTCCCGCGAGAAATGCCCCGCCTGCACCGATGGCTGCTTCCCGCGCGATCCCTCCAGCGCCTTCCAGAGTCACTGCGCCAACCGCGATCCCGGTCTGCACGAAAGTCTTAGCGAACTCTCCTTGGCGTTTCAGTGCATCGTTGGTCTGCTTATCGCCTTCTAGACCGACCTCAATATCGTCGTCGCCTCGAGAACGATTCAAGATCCCGTCAATCAGGCCGGCGTTCTCTGCGACTCGCGTGATTGCCGTTTCCGGCTCTCCGGTGTAGCTGCCCAGACCGGCGATATGAGCCTCGATAGTGCTGTTTGTGTAGATCCCGCGTCCGTATACCGCTGCGGCAGTGGCGTCGTCGTCCTTCCCTAGCGCGTAGAGGAAACGGGTAGTGTCTGTTTGATCTAGGTCGTCTGGTGCTTGGCTATGAGTAGGGAAGATTTGATCGTGCCCAGGGCCCGCGATGGTGCGGTTGATCTCGGGCATATAGGCGGCGGCGACATGGCCAAAGCTCTCGCCAATTCCCTTTTTGACGAGATCATAATCATGTTCTGGATCTGCAACAACATGCATCATATTCTTTACGATCTCGACCTGGTTTGCGCTATGGGGGATTGGTGAGCGTGGTGCAGAATCCCCATAAGGAATGCCTGTGACTGCCGCTTCAAGGGCATGTCCGACGTGTTTACCGCGATCTGTGTTCTGAGTGCTCTCAATAAGGTGATTGAGGTCTGATTTCTTATCGAATACATCTTCTGCGGCGTCGGGATTGCGTGACAGGGCGTCCATGAAGCCGTTCATGGGATCACTGCCGTTGCCCTTCCCGAACACAAGGTCAATGTTTGGACTATCCCCCCAGATCTCTCTGGTTCCCATTGCCCCTGAAGCGTGAGATCTATCGCGTTCGAGAAGGTCCTTTCCGTAATCGTAAAGAAAACCCTTCTCGTAATTTCCGTGTCTCATCAGACTGCTCATTACTTGGAATCCCTGCACGCCGACAGGTGCCCCAGATGCGTTGCTCCTAAAGTTCGTGTTTCCTTCTCTGACTACGTCCCGTTCCCATTTTTGCATGTCCAACGAGTCGGATTGGGTCGCCGTAGCTAGCGTCGTGCTGAAGTTCTTCTGCAATTCTTTGAGTTGATCCATGTCATCGCGATTCCCCTGGTGCGTCGCGGTGATGTCAGTCCAAAACTGCAGTGTCTGCTTTCCGCCCAGATCCGTTGCGAAGCGCTCGGCGAAGAGGTCGTCATTGCGATACTTCTTTAGGTCGCGGTTGAAAGCGGCGAGTTCCTTGTCCGACATGTCTTCTGGATGCTTGGCGGCCTTCGCCCATTTTTTGGCGTCCTCAACCGCAGTGGCAGCAGAGTCACGGTCCCCATACTTGGCGTCGGAGAACCCGTACTTAGCCTGGTCGGCGATTGCGCGGAGAACTTCAGCGGCTGTCCTATCGCTTTCAGACGCTTGGTTCAGGATGCGTTGAAGCTCGTCCCGGAGCGGCTCGACCGCATTCTTGCTCTCGGGAGGCTCGGGGTGCACGCTCACAAAGACCTTGAATCCGCCGCCGCTCACGCCGTAGACCGAGATGCCCTTTTTGAGGCCGCGGTCGATGGCTTGATTGAGTTCGTCCCTATACTTGATGAGTTCGCCGTGAGTGTCATGGAGAATGTCATGAATTGTGGTGGCCTGGGTGACAGCATCGCTGAACTCGCCCGCTGTTTTGGCGATGAAGTCTCGGGAGACAGTGGCGTTGACACCGGCCCAATTGGCGCGGTTGGCCCCTTGCTTCAAGCCGATCCTAGCGACCTTTTCCATCTCGGTGAGGTTCTTGATGACTGAGGACCAATCCGTGATGGCCTCTGCCAGCGCTGCGAAGTTTGCATGGCGCAGCTCTTCGAGGTTCATGGACGCTCTCTCTCATCGAAGGCCTTATCAAGCGTTGAGATGCTACTCATAGCGCGATAAATGGTGTCCTCGTCGCTCTGGTGCGTCTTCTTCGTGAAGCGCATGTGGTTCGAGATGTGCGCGCACGCGTCTAGGAGCGACTTCAACTGCTCCTCCCAGCGGTTCGAGACGTGCTGGAGCGCACCACCGAGAGCGAACCCTTGAGACTTCAGCTCGCTGGCGGCCGTGTCGCTGGTGGGTACGGCAATGCGTGCTTCTCGCCAAAGTCGGTCGTACAGATCGTGAGCTTTGCTGCCAACTGCGGCCAGATCCTTCTGCGAGACCTTGAGGACTCCTGCCTCGCCGGTCACGCCCAGGCCCCGGCCGCCGTCACCCGGATCGGCCTTGTTCAGCTGCATCTGCGTGGAACGCCGTTCAGCGGCCTCGGTCTTGAGTTGTTCCCACTCGTCCCACGCCATGGGCGCATCCTTCCCCCGTGAGCTCGGCCACCTCCGACGGATGACACCGTTCCGGCTCAACCTAACAACGCCCTTGCTCGCACGCGGTGTTGCGCACTTGACCCTCGAATCTGTTGGCCTGTTGTGGCGTGCCTCCGTACCGGTTTACGGCTTGTCACCCATTTTGATACCCATTGAACTTCGAACCTCTGGCTGATTTGCAACTGCCCTAATGCAAAGTTCAGTTGGATGTGACGCTGAGTGTGGCTAAAGTGACGCGGGCGCGATAAGTGACCACCGAGCCGCCGCGATCGTGAACGATCAGGGCAGGCCGGTAACGGGGAGGGAAGGCATCGTGCTTGCTGCAGACGGGCGCGGAGGTACGGCGCCGTCATCGGACGCCGACCTGAAGCGCGGGCTGGAGGCGCTGAAGACCTTTCGTCGACGCGTCAACACTCTGCTCACGGAGTTCGAGGGTTCGGCGGGTGGTTCGAGTGAGGTCGGGGGCTACAAGCTCACCCGGGGTTCCTTCAGTGGTGGGGGGAGCGCGTTTCCCGCGGCCGATGGCTTGTACTCACAGTACGACCAGGTTCACGAGCGACTGACCTCGCTCTCCAAGATGCTGGGCAACCAGATCGACGCCATGGGCATCGCGGTGCATGGCGCGGACGTCGGCTTCGACAACCTTGACGAGGACCTGAGGCAGCGCTTCTGGGCGATCCAGACCGACGTCCGTCGCGAGCAGCTGCCGGATGGGCGTGAGCGGACCGGCGAGCCTGACGCGCGAGGTGGCCACGGTAGTGACAAGTCTGATGCGGGGTGGTCGTAGTGGGCTTCGAGGGACACCGCCTCAACGACTTGATCGACCTGGTCGAACAAGCGAATCCCGCCGATCTGGAGAGCGCGGGGGAGGCGCTCAAGAAGGCGCGTGACGCGATTGCCGCGGCAGCCAAGGAACTCGGCGAGCACATCGATCGAGTCGACTGGGAAGGGGCGGCGGGGGAGGCGTTCCGCAAGTGGGGCAAGAACCTCGTCAAGGACACGCATCAGCTCTCCGACTTCGCTGACACCGCCAGTGTTCACATTGCCTCCGCCGGCGCGGGGCTGGCTTCTGTCCGTAGCTCCATGCCACCTCGGGATCAGCGTGCCGATCCGAAGATGGTTGAGGACATCCCCACTCCCAAGAGGGTCGAAGGCAATGCGGAGTACGACGCCGCGGCCAAGGCGGAGAACCATCGACAAGAGGCGATCAACCAGATGAACCGGTTGTCGTCGTTCTACCAGGTGTCACAGCACTCGATGGCTGGGCAGGAGCCGCCTGCGTTTTCGGCTATGCCGGACGTGGGGGTACCGAAGGGGAAGGAGAGTCTCGGCCGCGGCGGGGAGGGGGGTACGGCATCTTCCGCCATGGCGGCCGGTGGTGCTCAGGGCACGCCTGACCGCTCTACCGACACAGCGACGGGAGGTGATCCACGTCCGGTCGAATCCTCGTCGCCCCGTGTCGGCGGACCCGGCCCGATCGCCTCGCCGGACTCGATCGTTTCGCCGGATCGGCCTATCGGCACGGAGATTGACAGCGTCGGCACTCTGCCGCCGCAGACCGTAAGCCCGGCTCCAGCTTCGTCACCTCCGACGCCAGGCCCAACGGGCGGTGCTGGAGAGTCTGTTCCTCCCGTCGGAATTGGCCCCCGTAGCCCTGCGCCTATTGGCCCTGTTGCCCGCACGCCAGTTCCTGGAGCAGGTCCGAAGAGCTCGCTACCAGCCCATGGCCGAACAAGCACGACAGGCCCAGCGCGACCAACAGCAGGTCCTAGTCCTTCGAACCCGATCGGGCGCACAGGTCCGATGGGCCAAGGGAGAATCGTCAGTGGTCCGACGGCTACCGGACAGCCGCCAGCAGGACGTGCTGTCACTGGGGGCACACCACGTCCTGCTGTGCCGGGCCCGCGTCCTGGCCTCCCAGGTACTGGTGCGGAGCGCGCCAACGGCGTCGTCGGTGGGCGGCCTGCGTCTGGCCCCGCGCAGGGGGCGTCGGGTTCCAGGCTGCCGCGCGGCCCGGTCATCGGTTCGGAGGGCTCCGGTAGTTCAAGGCCAACTAATGGAGCCGGAGCCCAACGCGGAGTTGTTGGCGCCGCGCCTCAAGGCCCAGCTGGAAGCGGTCAGAGCTCTCGCAGGTTCAGCAGTAGTTCCGATGGCGTGATCGGTACTCCCAAAGGACGCACGTCTACTACCGTCGGCCGTAGGAACGGATTCACGGCCGGCGGTTCTGGGCTGGTGCGTGGTCCCGCAGGCACCCCACGCCCGGATGACGACGAGGGCGAAGGCGTGCGGCGGCGCGACTATCTGGTCGAGGACGAGGAAACACATCTGCCAGGCAACCGGCGGCACGTGCCGCCGGTGATCGACTGATCGTGAGCAATGACGTGCAGGGCATGAGGTCTGAAGCCAGTCGACGCGGCAGGCGGGTTACATCGTTTCAGGGCGGTGCAGGGCGACGCATCACCGCCGTGGGCTCGGCAGTGGGTGTGCTGGCGCTGGTGTCCCTAGGGCTTTCTCCGAGTGCGACGGCGGACGACACCCAGTCGAAGCTGTGGCACTTGGAGGCCATGGGCGCTGATGATCTTTGGGATGTCAGCACCGGTGAGGGCATCAAGGTCGCAGTTGTCGACACCGGCGTCTCGGAGACGCCTTCGCTCAAAGGCCGCGTCCTTCCGGGCAAGGACGTGGCAGGTATGCCTGGTGGGTCGACAGACGACTACGACGGGCATGGAACCACGATGGCGGAACTCATCGTGGGATCCGGACGAGGCGGGGGGATCAAGGGCTTGGCTCCCGGGGCCGAGGTCGTTTCCTTCCGTACCGGTCTGGGTGGCAAGTTCGTGAAGAAGGGAAGCCGGAGCGCCGAAGCAATTCGGGCCGCCGCCGACAGTGATGCCCGGATCATTAGTATGTCCTTCGGGTCTGACTTCATCTACCCAGATGAAGAGGCAGCGGTTAAGTATGCGGCATCTAAAGGGAAGTTGATGTTCGCCGCCGTGGGCAACGATGGTGAAACGAAGAACTTCATCGGGTATCCCGCCGCTTTTCCGTCTGTCACCGGGGTCTCCGCCGCTGACAAGTCTGGCAAGGTCGCTAAGTATTCGGAGTTTGGGGAGTACGTGGATCTGGCGGCCCCAGGTCGGAACCTCCCTCATTGGTGCGACGAGACATTCCGCTCGTACTGCAACGGCGAAGGCGGCACCAGCGCTGCCACAGCCATCGCCTCCGCCTCCGCAGCCCTGATCTGGTCCAAGCACCCCAACTGGACGGCAAATCAGGTCCTCCGTGTCCTCATCGACACCGCAGGTCGCGACTGGCCCAAGGATGAGCCCAGCGACTACCTGGGCTACGGGCTGATCCGCCCCGCCCGCAATGTCGTGAAGGGCGAGGGGAAGCCCGGCCCAGCGGATGTTGACCCCATCACTAACAAGAAGACGGCAGTCGCTGGTTCCGGCGACGACGGCACTGCTCCTTCCACCTCGGCGCCCGCCGCATCTCCACAGCCCTCGAAGGAGGACAGTTCCGGCGACAAGTCCGCCGCAGCTGCGAAGAGCTCGGATGACGAAAGTAGCCAGTCATGGCTGGTGCTAGGCAGCCTTGCCGCAGTCGCGGTGATCGCTGGCGGTGCCTTCGCGGCGATGCGTGCAAGGCGCAGAGCCTGACCGCGACGCAGCATCACCCGACCCATACCAACAAAGGTTCAAGAAGGGAGCCCAGCCGTGGCTGACGGCCAGAAGTTGAACAATGAGCAAGTCGATCTTCTGAAGAAGGAGATCGTGGGCAAGTACGACTCGGTCCAGAAGCAGGTCAAGCGCCTCCAGGGCACTCTCGACATGATGGAGGCCAACTGGCGGGGCATTGGAGCGCATGCGTTCGACAAGAAGCAGACTGAGATCAACGAGCGCATGGTGGCGATCGGGAACATCCTGGTGGATTTCCTGGAAGGTATCAGCGGTAACGAGAAGCTCACGGACGGGCTTGAGGATCAGGTCCGGTCGACGATGGACAGTATCGACGTGCAGCACGGCGGCAAGCACTCGGCCATCAACAGCTACTGAAGCGTTGCGCTCCTCGGGGAACGCGTTCCCTACAACTACTGAGAGACGGGGCAGGCATGGCAAAGGTTCACCTGGACGAACTCGCGGTCAAATACGGCGGCCTTGACGCCATCACGACCGAACTCAGCATCCAGGCCAAGCAGTTGGAAGCCGATCTCGCGGACATCAAGCGGGCAGTCGCCAAGGTGGCCGAGGGCTGGGAGGGAGAGGCTCACACGGCGTACACCATCAAGCAGAAGGAGTGGGACGACAACGTCGACGCCATCCACCGGGCTCTCGTCGACATTGCCCAGAAGGTCGGCCAGGCCGGCGGTGATTACCGGGGCGGCGACCTGAAGGGCGCCAGCTACTTCCAGTGAGGGCTGGCGGTATCACGCAACGGGGCGGGGTAGGCGCGCGCGGGAGGCGCCTACCCCGCCCCGTGCGTGGTGGCATGGCGCTGGCTGCCCAGACCTTCTAGGTCATCCGGCCCTTCGCTAGTGCGCCAGTGAACTGCACCCACGCCGCAAGCCCCACCGTGGCCATCGCTAGTTCGGGGTCCTTCGAATCGCGTACGGCGATCAGGTTCCCGAACTCGGCTATCTCGACGCAGGCGTTGCCTGACGCCTCTGAGTGGGAGGACTTGACCCACTTCAACTCAGGCATGGGGATCCCCTCTTACAACTCTCCGGCGATCTCGAGGATGAGGTCCCTCGACTTGTTCGGATTCAACGCCACCTGTTCGACCAAGTCCAGTCGACGGCGGAAGTTGGCCAGTTGGGTCGGTGAGTCGAAGAAGACCGCGCCGATGGGAGAGTCCACCTCGACCGTGTCCAGGTGCGGGCTGTTCGCGCTGACGTACATCATCGTGTCCCCTGCCATGGGGAAGCCTTCAGCGGCGAACGGGATGACGAGGAGTCGTACGTTGGCCCGCTCGCTCTCGTCGAGGAGGCGGGCCAGCTGGGCCTTGGCGGTTGTGCGGCCTCCTGTCCGCAGCCGCAGCGCCGCTTCATGAACCAAGGCGACATAGGGCACCCCTGGTGCACCAGTGATGATGCTGTGCCGAGCCATTCGGTGGGCGACTCTCAACTCCAGCTCCAGGCGTGGCAGGGCCGGCACGAAAAGGTCGAAGAGGGCCCGTGCATGATCTTCCGTCTGGAAGACACCGGGGATGTGCGCGGTCTGCAGTGTGCGGAGGCCGGTGGAGTGGTGTTCGAGCTCGGCCACGTCCAGGAAGTCGGGCGGAATCTTTCCTCGATACTCGTCCCACCAGCCCTTGGGGCGGCCCCCGGTCATTTCAGCCAGGGCGTCGATCAGTTCGGGGTCGGCGCACTCGTAGATGGTCGCCAGACGGCGAAGCCGCTCCTCGCTGATCCCGAATCGGCCTGACTCGATGTTGGAGATCATCGTGCGATCCGCGCCGAGTCGCTCAGCGGCTATCGGCGCCGACATCCCGATGGCGTCGCGCATGCGGCGGAGTTCGGCACCGAAACGGCGCTGGCGGATGGTGGGTGTGGGACGCGGTGCCATGGCTCAACTCCTCGCTCGCGCGCACAGTTTGCCGATCGAGACGGTGAGGCGTCCACCGGAATCGGGGAGATTACTCGTTTTAGTGAAGCGGGTAGCACGCGTTTTAGTAGCTCCGCTAGCGTGTGATGCAGGCCACTCGCTGACTTCCCTCCCGAGGTGAACCATGGACGCACCGGCCCCACCCACACCCGCCCCTTTCGACGCGACGCCCACCCGAGTCGGCTGGGACACCTCCGTACTAGATCCACTCCGCCCGGTCGCCGAAGCCCGGCACCGCACCCGGGTCTGGGTCCAACAGAAGTGGAGGCTCCCCGAGTTGGCCGATGCCGTCGAGCTGGCGGTCGGGGAGTTGTGCGCCAATGCCGTACGCCATGGGGGAGGGCTCGCAGGTCTTGAGCTGATCCTCGGCGGGTCCCGGCAGTTCGTGCCGCCCATGCTGCGCGTGCTGGTCGTCGACCATCGTCCTGACCGTACGCCTGAGTTGGCGGCCGACGGCGACCCGCTCAGCGAGCACGGGCGCGGTCTGCGCCTGGTCGCCGCGTTGTCACGCCGGTGGGGCTGGCATCGCACGGGTTTCGACGAGAAGCAGGTGTGGTGCACGTTCGCCATCGCGCCGCAGGGGGGCCGGAAGGTGGGTCGCGGCGGCTGAGCGGCGTCTCGGAAGTGAGGTCCAGCCGAAGGGTTCCGCCCGTTCACTTCCTCCGGTTGCTCTGTCGGAACGGGATGTTGATCCGAGGGCTGCCCGGCTCCAACATGAGAATTCGGCGGGCGTCGAGCATCTCTGCGTACCAGCCGTCGAACTGCTCGTCGTCGAAGTGCAGGCAGCGCCTGACGATGTAGCTCGCGGAAAGGTCCTGCGAGGAGCGGTGTGAGCGTGCTGCATTCTGGTCCGCAAGGATGATAGCGGCCTCTTCCTGCCGCAAGTTGCAGCAACGGACGCCGAGCCCCAGCGGGCCATCGTCAATGCGTGGCCCAGATCCCCGGCGTCGGTGGAGGTGACGTACCTGTTCTCCTCGAGGATGCCGTCGGCCCGCATGGATGCGTCGTATTGGGCGATGCGGCCGGTCATCTGGCTTCAGCTGTGAGTGCTGGCCCCTTCTGGGAACGGGAGTTGGCCCCAGCGGCGTGAGTCCGGAGCTGGCGCCCACTGCGGCGGTGGTGGTGGGCCGAACGGCATCCTTCTGCCTACCGGGGTTCAGGCCAGATTTTGCTGGAATACCTTGAGGGAGTGTGCCTCATGAGGACGCTCTATTCGGTGCCACGCATCGGTCCGAATCGCGACGGTGTGTGATGGTCTCCCCGGTCCTCGTGCCAATGGCAGCTGGCCGCCTGAACGTACCCATCTCCATCATTCAATAGAAAGAGGGCGCCCGTTAGCTGGTTTACCCCATGACGTGTGAGGAAGTCGGCACCTTCTTTTTCATTCAGCTGTGTGATCTTGAGTTCTTGATAGGTGGCCTGCAGTTTCATCAATTCTACTGCTGGAAAGACGACATCGATACGAGTGTCATGGAGTCGGGGATGGCAGCTTCTCAGGAGCAATACAGAGTGCGAGACCGAGTACTGCCAGACTTGAAACTGTCGATGCCAGACGGCAATATGATGCAATTCAATTCCCAGGCATGGGTCAAGCCAGTTGCTCTGGCGCCTTTATCTTCTGTCCATTTTCGTAGAAATCGATACTATCTCAGCTTCGATCGCCGAGCCGAACGGCCTTTCTGGCGTGCCAACAAACGGTTGGTTCAGCCTACTTGGAGTCTCTCTGTGGCGTGCCGCAGTTGCTCGGTCGTACGTACCGTGAGGCTTAATGTCATCGCGCGCTCGTCTCGTCACGTGCAAGAGCGCTCCGTGATGTCAGGCGATGTCTACCCAGAGGGGGTCGATCAAGTGGTCGAGTGCGTCGTCGTAGAGGTAGCTGTCCCACCTTTGCCTATCGTGAGAACATTTGCATCCAATGGAGGATTTTCGATAGGTAAAGGTCGGCGAGGAACATGTGATATCCATCCCCATCCAGTTTCACGCTGACCATGTTGAGTGTGCCTCCGGAGTGGTTTTCGAGGAAGGATACAAGCGCTGCAGTTTGAGTCTGTAGAGGGGATCCATCCTCGGTTCTCGCAAGCCTGCGACGGTACGTGTGCAGCAGGCTGTTCCGTGAGACCTCTCCGGTCTCAATAGAGACAACTTCTTGCATCGTGCCAAGGAGATCCTGAGGGCACCTGGCCTCACCCACTGCTGCGGTGATGAGCTCCGTCAGTTTGCGCTGATCCATTGTCCTTCGTTAAAGCTCACTTCCGCACCTCCTGCGGGACGTCGGATCAAGGCATCTCCTCGCAGTGTCCCCCTAGTGGCTCGGCCACGCCACGCTGGGCGTCTTAATGCAAGCTGAGCTCCGTGAGACGCTTGCGCAGGAAAACAGCTGTTCGGCATAGCGTCCGAAGCGCAGAAAATCTCCGGTCTCGGCGGTAATTCCGTAGCTCCTCGAACCTGTCGGGTTGGTCCTCTGCTTTCTGAGTTTAAGGTTCGTGAGGCATTGGGAGACTCCGTAGCCAGGCGCGATAATAGGCATCTTGCTCGGCAACTGTACCGACTTTCTCCAGATCTGCGGCGGCGAATGTCTCTACGACAGCTGCCATATCGGTGACTTGCCTACCCATCTCCCTAATGGTCACTTTGTGGCCACCTCCCATCTGGATCGCCATACCGGAGGGGTAGCAGTCTCTTCTTGCGCCGTTGCAACAGATACGTACTCCGTCCGGCTCGCACTCGTTGCGGATTTCAGTCAAGCACTCCCACAAGTTCGCGCCACGCGATTCATACACCGTGCCATCGGGGCGAGAAATCTTAACCTGAGCCTCGTCGGAGGTGAGATTCCATTCCAGGATGGAATCGAAGAGTGCGGGGCCCCCAGGTCCGGGCGCGAAGATTTTAATGCTAGCCTTAATTGTCACGAATGTACACCAACAATTCGTCGTCCAATTCCCAATATTCGTCTAGTTTCCACGCTCGAGTGATCCTATCGAATGGGATGTGCGTCTTGAACGCTATCTCCCTCTCGTGAGGACTTGGATTTAGTGGTCCAAGTTCATTGTTGACGTTTATTCCACCTGGCGGCGACTCGATCTCGTAAATGAAACCTCCAGGTCTACTGAAGAGCAGTGCACTAGCCTCGGATCGTGACGTTGAGATGAAGTCACTCGCTACGTGATTCACAACATAATCATAGAGTGATGCATTGCTGCCCGGTAGAATGGAATTAAATCCGCCCGAATGTCGGATCTCGTCCACAGATCTCGTGTCGCCTCGGTATAGGATTTCGCCCTCTCGGGGGCATGCATCAGGGGCGAGTCCGAGGCGATCAGTGCCGACACTGGGGTTCCTGACGTAAGCGACAGGATTGGGGGCTGGGTCCAGTCCCAACGGGTCGGGGCTGAGGTAGCGGGCGGTTTCGGGGTCGTAGTGGCGAAAATAGTTGTAGTGGAGCCCTGTTTCGGGATCGAAGTACTGGCCAGGAAAGCGCAGGGGAGTGTAAGCCGTGCTGTCTGCAATCCAAGCTGTACTGCCCCATAGCGTGCGTTGCGTCCGCCAGGCGATTTCGCCCTGCTCGTCTACGAGTTCGCTCGGAGTACCGACAAGGTCGGTCACGATGGCGAAGAAGCGGGTGTCTATCTCGTCCTGGGGTGTTTCAGCTGCCGTGATGCGCTCGGTTTGGGCGATCGGGCGAGCGCCCCGGTAGTCCCAGGTGAGGGTGACCGGGTTCGGCAACTCCGGGGATGTGGTGGTTTGTTCGCAGAGTGTGGTGCCATCCCACGTGAAGTCGACTTGTTCGGTGACGGCCGAGCCGTCACCCGTGAGGCGTTGTTTGGCGACGCGGCGGCCGAGTGGGTCGTACTGGTAACGCCACAGCGTCCCGTCAGGGGTGACCACCGATGTGAGGCGATCCTCCGCGTCCCATGTGTAGCGCCACGTATCGGCTTTGCGTGAGAGGCGCATCTTCTGGCGCATGACGATGCGGCCCAGAGCGTCGTGTTCGTAGCGGACATTGCCTGCGCGCGTGATCCGGGTGCCGGAGTAGACGCGCGGCCCCGTCGCCTCCTGCCCAGGATGCCCGGCAGGCCAGGACGCCTCCGTCTGGTTGCCCGCCTCGTCGTAGGCGTACGTCTCCGTCCAGTTCGCCGCATGGACCGCCGTGACCCGGCCCGCCGCGTCCAGGTCGAAGCTCCGGGCACCCGACAGTTGATCGTCGATGCCGATCAGATTGCCGTCCGCGCGGTAGGAGTACGCCCGGTGCTGGATCGATCGGCCGCCCGACGCGGTGACCGACTGAGTGGTGAGTCTGCCCAGTTCGTCGAAGGCGTGGTCCAGAGTGACGGAGTCGCCGATGTGGCGGGTGAGTTCGTGCCCCGCGGCGTCGTAGGCGAAATCGATGCTGCGGCCCGACGTGACCAGCCGACTGCGGCGGCCCGCCGCGTCGTACGACCACGTGCTCGTCGCCCCGGTGGGGGTGATCCTGCCGGTACGGCGGCCCAGTTCGTCGTACGTGAAGGTGAGCTTGCGGCCGTTGACCGTCTCGGATCTGAGCCGGCCGAAACGGTCGCGCAGGAGGGTGAGGGTTGTGTCCGGGCTTGTCGCCTGGGCGAGTTGGTCCGTCAGGTCGTACGCGAACGCCGTGACCGTGCCGGCCGCGTCCTTCCGCGTAACTTGCCCAAGGGCGTTGCGCTCGAAGGAGATGGTCTGGCCGGTGCCGTTCGTGCGGGACGTCAGGTGGCCTGCGCTGTCGTGGGTGTAGGTCAGCGTCCGGTCGTCGAAGTCCGTCTCCGATGTCAGGCGGCCTGCCGGGTCGTAGGCGTAACTCCACGTCAGGCCTTGGGGGTTGGCGACCTGGGTGAGTCTTAGTTCCTTGTCGTGGGAGAACTCGTAGCGCACGCCGTCCGCGCCTGTGCGGGCGGACAGCAGGTCGAAATGGGTGTACTCGTACGTCGAGACTGCGCCCATCGCGTCCGTGTGGGTTGTGCAGTTGCCCTCTCCGTCGTACGTCCATGATTCCGTCGACCCGTCCGGAGCGGTCCGGCGGGCGAGCCGTCCCTCGACCGTCCACTTCAGGCGGGTCGTCGCACCCAACGCGTCCGTGATTCCGACAGGTCTGCCGAAGGCGTCTCGTTCGTAGTGGGTCACCGCTCCGAGAGGGTCGGTGATCATGATCGGGAGGCCGGTCCGGTCGCAGCGGACATGCGTCGTGGCACCCAGCGGGTTGACGACGGCGGTGACGTGTCCTGCCTCGTCGTACGTGAAGTGTGTCGTCCTGCCTGCCGGGTCGGTGACCGACGTGCGGTTGCCCCGCTCGTCGTACGACTGCCGCCAGGTCGTGCCGTCCGGACTCGTCACCTGCACGGGCAACCCGAGGGCGTTGTACTCGGCCTTCGACTCGCGACCGTCGGCCCGCGTGACTCCCACCAGGTTGCCCGCGTCGTCGTAGCGGAAGGACGTGGTGTGGCCGAGTGGGTCCGTGCGTGACAGCAGTCTGTTGTGGCGGTCCCGTTCGTAGTGCGTGACCGCGCCTAGTGGGTCGACATCCGTGACGACCTGCCAGGCCTTGTTGATCAGGAAGCGGCGGGTGTGCCCCTCGCCCGTCGTGGTCGTCGTTGCCCGGAGGCCGGTCGTCGGGTCCATGTCGTCGTAGGCGAGCCGCAGGCTCATGTGGCCCTCGGAGCCGCCCTCGGCTATGCAGCGGTCTTCGTCGTCGTACGCGTAGGTGTAGGCGCGGTCGTTCGTGTCGGTCCACGACGTGACACGGCCCGTTTCGTCGTAGGTGAAGCGCAGGGGCACGCCGGAGGAGTTGATCACCTCGGAGAGGTGGCCCTCGGCGTCGTAGCCGTACCGGATCAGCTCTTGATCCGTGGCATCAGCAGCCGCGTCCGCCAGGTGCAGCGCCGTGACGCGGCTGCCGTCCGTGGTCAGTTTCAGGTGGTAGCCGCCGCTGTGCACCACCGACTGGGGTGCACCCTCGGCGTCGTACTCGAAAGTGAGCCAGTTGCCGTTGCGGTCGTCGATCTGTTCCAGGACCGCCAGGTCAGGGCCGCTGTCGGTGAAGTGCCACCGTCGCAGCGTGGCCGGATCGGAGACCGTGTAGCCGTCCTCCTCGCGGTCCAGCGGCCAGCGCGGGCCCCGGATCGGCAAGGTCGGCAGACCCGGCGCCGGATGCGGGTAGGAGAGCAGCAGGCCGTCCTCGGTCACGAAGATGACGCCCTCGGCATCGATCTCCAGGCGCTGGTCGACCGTGGAGGACCAGGAAGGGCCGAACCATCGCCCCAGGTGGTATCCCGACTCCACACGCCGCTTGAAGACGAGGGGCAGGGCGCCCGGGAGTGCCACGTCGGTCTGCGGCAGGTACATCTTCCCGGTCGCAAGGTCGACCGGGTCCGTGCCCTTGCTCATCCGGGAGTCGTCAGGACGCCCGTGCTGCGCGGGATCGTCCCCCACAGCCTCACGCGCCCCGCGCTGCGTTCCCGACTCGGCGGCCTCCTTCGCCCCCTGCCGGACCCCCGACCGCACTCCGCCCTTCGCGAGGCCCATTCCCCTGGACCCCACCGCCTCCGGCAGCAGCCTGCCGCCGAACTCGGCGGGGTCTTCCTTGAAGCTTTCGTACCCGGCCTTCACCGCACGGTCGGGGTGCGTGGCCGTGGACGCGAGACCGCTCAGCGTCATGCTCAGGTTCTGCAGGTATGCCGCCGGGTGCGTGATGTTGTACGGGTCAACCGGGTTCAGGCCGCGTACGAAATTGACCAGGCCGCCCGTCCCTTTGAGAGCTCCGCCCATGACGTGGGTGAGCTCTGTGTTGACCGACTTGAGGCCGTCCAAGGAGTTGGACTTCAGCCGGTCAAGCGGCGGTGGCTCGGCAGGAGCGTGTGTGAGGGCGGCCTTGACCGTGGCCGCGGCGAGTTGGCCCGCTTCGTTGCGCTGGCGGCGCGCCTCGGCGAGTATCTCGTGGGCCCGCGCCACATCGGCCTTGCCCGGGTCCTTGAAGGGTTCAGGGCGAGGGCCCGGATCCTTGTCCGCCTTGATGGCCGCGTTGTACGCGTCGGCACGCTTGTTGTACGCCTCCACCGCCGTGTCGGAGGCGCTCTTGCCCTTCTTGTACAGGTAGATGGCGTCCTGAGCCTGGCCCTGAGCCCACTTGACCGCGTCCGCGTACCTGTCCAGAGCTTGGCCCGCGTGCTCGCAGGCGTCCGCCGCGTGCAGCCACTTGGTGGGATGCACGGCGAACTTCTCGCGGAAGGTGTTGGCGGCCTCGCCTCTCCAGTGGGAGGAGTCGAGGCGGCGCATGCCCCTGCCGACCTTGTCGAAGGCCTTGTGGAAGTCCGTGAGGTGCCGCGCGCTCGCGCGGATCTTGCCCGGACTGCCGTGGATCAGGTCACCGGGGTGGTCGGACTCGCCGAGCTGCTGCTCGTCGACGTTCGCACCCAGCTTGGACGCGGCGCTGGCACCGACAGATTTGACTGCGTCCGCCGCGCCCTCGGCTCCGATGTGGTCGAGGCCGTCCGCGAGCTGTTCGCTGCCCCACTCGATGCCCTCGCCGGTGACCTTCTTCGTCGCGTCCCAGCCGTCCTCCAGCTTGCCGAGTCCGGAGTCGACTATGTCGCCTATGCCCATCAGTCGCGCTCTCCGCTTTCGGCCCTTTCCTCGGGCGAGGGGCCGAAGGCCTCGTCGAGCAGGAACTCGTACTCTTCGTCGCTCATGCCGGCGGTCCGCTGGACGGCTCCACTGCCGAGCATGTCCGAGGTGAGGGCATCGCGGCCGGCGTCCTGCCAGCCCTGCTTCATGTTCTCCCCGGCCTTGTCGAACGACTCCTCGCTGTAGTCCGGGTCGGCGAAGGCGTGGCGGTCGTTCAGCTCGTCCCAGCTCATGCCGGTGACCTCGTCCTCGGTGGCGTACGGGTTGCCGCCAAGGGAGTTCGAGACCACCTTCAGCGAGCCGTCCACGTACACGTCCGTCTCGTGCAGTGTCCCCGCCGCGAGGCCCACCCCCTCGGCGAAGTCGTTCCCTTCATTGACCAGGGAACGCACGCCCCATTGCCATCGCTCGACGAAGGAATCGAATGCGCCGAGCAAGCCAGGATGTCCCAGCTCCATCCCGGAGAGGGCGAGGTCCTCGAAGCCCCGGCCCTCCCCGGCCGCACCGATCGGGCCGAGTTCCCTGAGCTCTTCCAAGGTCAGGGTGATTCCCTGCGCGATGAGATCGAGGCCGCCCGCCTGGAGGTCCTTTTGGTCACCACTCACCGCTGGGACCCCCTGTCAGCCTCTCTGTTCCCATCCCTGCCCACATCCCCGTCCGCGTCCCCGTTCAAGTTCTCATCCACCGCCGCCCCGTCCGGTACGACTCCCACCACAGGCGGGAGCAGCACCTCGTCGCCCTCGCTCCCCACGTCCAGCGCCACACCGCAGGGCACGCCTGCGGCCGGGACGGAGGCGTCCAACACGCGTGCACCGAGGACTCGTTGGTAGCCCCACACACGCTCCGCCTCGCCCCGCGCGAACGCAAACCGTGCAAGAGCCTCCTCGTCGGAGAACGCCAAGATCCACCGCACTCCGTTGAAGTCGACCGTCAACGGCGACGCGTCGTCCCCGCCGAGCGGCAACAGCACAGCCGTACGCCGGAATTCACCCAGCAGCGTCGAGAACTCCCGGCGGATCCGGGCGGCGTCACCGACGGCGACGGGTCGGCGGTTCGCCCCCGCAGCGGGGCTCACGACGGTCTGGTCGGCGAGGTCCGCGAGCCGGGAGCGTCTCACCGGCCGCTACTCCGACGCCACGCCGCCATTGCGCGGCGAAGGCTCCAGGTCGAACTCCCCGTCCCGAGCCCCCAGTACGAAGGCGCGCCACTCCGCCTCCGTGTACCGCAGCACGGTGTCCGGATCGAGGGAGGACCGCATTGCCACGGCGCCCTCGGGAAGATACGCGATCTCCACGCGCTCCTCGTGCTCCTCCGTGCCTGGGGCGCTCTGCCACTCGACGCCAGAGATGTCGAGGGCGTAGAGCTCCTCCTTCTCGCGTTCCTTGCGTGCCTTTTCCTGCGCGTCGTTGCGTGCATCGGTCATGGCGGAGGGATCCCTTCAGGCCGTACGAAAGAGCTGTGAGCTCACATTACTTGGGGGCTTCGCGGCTGTTCACGGCTTCCGAAGCCGTCACCCTCAGTACTCCCCACCCACCAACCCCGTCTGTACCAACGGCTTCCCCCGCCGCCGCGACACAAAGGTCCCGCGCCCCACCGGCATCGGCCGCGGCCGCACCCCACCCAGAATGTCGCCCTCACCGGGATCCCCGGCGAGCACGACGCCCTGCGCCCCCAGCTCCAGCATCCGCTGCATGAACGGCTCGTACGCCGCCCGGCCCGCACCCGCCGTCGACCGCGCGATGATGAAGCGGACGCCCACATCCCGCGCGAACGGCAACAGTTCGGTGAGCCCACCCAACGGATTTCCGCTGGACGTCGACACCAGGTCGTAGTCGTCGACGATCACGTACACCGTCGGGCCCCGCCACCAGCTGCGCTCCCGGAGCTGCTGAGCGGTGACGTCGGCCGTGGGCGTGCGGCGTTGCATCAGGTCGGCCAGGGCCGTCATGTGATGGTCCATGGCATTGGACATGGGGATGTACTCGGCCAGGTGCGAGGCCGGGGTCACGTCGAGGAGGGAGCGGCGGTTGTCGACCACGAAGAGTTTGCAGTCTTCGCCGCTGTAGCGCTCCGTCAGCCGCTTGATGAGCAGCCGCAGCAGGTTCGACTTGCCGGACTCGCTCTCGCCGAAGACGAGGAAGAAGGGGTCCTGCTCGAAGTCCACGAAGACCGGTTCGAGGTTGGTCTCGTCGAGGGCGAAGGACACACCCCGCTTCGGGAAGACGTTGCCAGGCGGGAGCTGTTCGGAGGGCAGTTCCCTCGGCAGCAGGCGGACCTCCGGTGCGCCCGGCTCCGTCCAGTGGCGGGACACCTCAGCGGTCAGGGTGGACGTGGCCTCAGCGAGGCTCGTGTCGGACGACAGGCCGTCGATGCGCGGGACCGCCGCCATGAAGTGCTGCTTCTGCGGGGACTGGCCCCGGCCGGGCACCCCTGCGGGGACGTTGGCGGCGGCCTTGCGGTCGATCTCTGAATCCATCGTGTCGCCGAGACGCAGTTCGAGACGGTTCATGAGGTGGTCCTTGAGGTTCGCGCGGACCTCCATCGACCTCGATGCGGTGAGGATCAGGTGGATGCCGTAGCCGAGGCCGCGTGCCGCGATGTCCAGGACCGCCGGTTCCAACCCCTCGTACTCCGTACGGAAGTTGCCCCATCCGTCGATGATCAGGAAGACGTCGCCCCAGGGCTGGTCGGCCACCGTGATGTCACCGCGCGCCCTGCGCGCCCGGAAGTCCGCGATCGACGGGATGCCGGACGTACGGAAGTACTCCTCGCGGCGCGTCATCACGCCGTACACCTCGGCTACCGTGCGCCGAACCCGCTCGGGGTCGAGACGCGAGGCGACCCCGCCGACGTGGGGGAGCCCTGCCACGGACGCCATTCCGCCGCCGCCGAAGTCCAGCCCATAGAGCTGTACTTCGTACGGAGTGTGGGTGAGGGCGAAGGATGCCATCAGCGAGCGCAGCAGCGTCGACTTTCCGGACTGCGGTCCACCGACGATCTGCATGTGGCCGGCCGCGCCCGAGAAGTCGCACCACAGTGCGTCACGCCGCTGCTCGTACGGCTTGTCGACCAGGCCGAGGGGAACGACGAGCCGCCCTGCTCCTTCGTAACCGGGCTGCGTGAGCCCACGCCCTGGCACGGCCGTGAGCCCTGGAAGAAGCGCGTCCAGGGAAGGCGGGCTGTCCAGCGGCGGCAGCCACACCTGATGGGCCGCCGGGCCCTGAGCCTCCAGACGGCGCACGATGACATCGAGAACGGTGTCGGCCAGCGCGTCGTCCGGGTCCGTTGCCGACTGCGTGCGCGGCTCCGGTACAGGTGGCGCGGCGGCATAGCGCACGGGGACCTCGGCCGCCGTGAACAGCACCGGACGGCGATCGACGGGCCGCGGTCCACCCAGCGCCGCTGCCTGCGCGGAGCCCGAGCGATACACCCCGGAGACGTACGCCGCCTTGAAGCGCACCATCTCGTCCGTGCCGTATTTCAGATATCCGGAGCCGGGGACGTTCGGCAGCTGATAGGCGTCCGGCACGCCGAGCGCCGCGCGTGACTCTGCCGCGGAGAACGTACGCAGACCGACGCGGTACGAAAGATACGTCTCCAGGCCGCGCAGTCGGCCCTCCTCCAGGCGCTGCGACGCCAGCAGCAGATGCACGCCGAGCGAGCGGCCGATGCGGCCGATCTGCACGAACATCTCGATGAAGTCGGGCTTGGAGGTGAGCAGTTCGCTGAACTCGTCGATGACCAGGACCAGAGAGGGGATCGGCTGGAGCGGGGCGCCGGCCGCGCGCGCCTTCTCGTAGTCATGGATGTTCGCGTAGTTGCCCGAGTCGCGCAGCAGCTCCTGGCGCCGGTTGAGCTCGCCGCGGATGGAGTCGCCCATGCGGTCGACCAGCGTCAGGTCGTCCGCCAGGTTGGTGATCACGGCGGCGACATGCGGCATCTGCGCCATGCCCGCGAAGGTCGCACCGCCCTTGAAGTCGGCGAGGACGAAGTTCAGGCTCTCGGAGGAGTGGGTCACGGCGAGGCCGAGGACCAGCGTGCGCAGCAGCTCCGACTTGCCGGAACCGGTGGCTCCCACGCACAACCCGTGCGGGCCCATGCCCTCCTGAGCCGCTTCCTTGAGGTCCAGCATCACGGGGCGGCCGTCCTCGCCGACACCGATCGGCACACGCAACCGCTCTGCCTGAGCGCGTGGGCGCCATGTCCGGGCCGTGTCGACGGAGTTCGCGTCCCCCAGGTTCAGCAGATCCGTGAACTCCAGATTGGCCAGGAGCGGCTCGTCGTCGTCACCGCCCGATGCCACACGCAGCGGCGCCAGTTGACGGGCAAGCGCCTCGGCGGCCTCGTAGGAGAGGAGATCGGGCGTGCCCTCGTACACCAGGCCGTGCCCGGACTCGATCCGCAGCGACTTCGGCTGCACGACGATGGACAATCCGCCGCGCCCGCCGCTCAGTTCACCCGGCACGACCTCCACGACCGTCACGCCCTGCAGGCCCTCGGCGGAGGCGAGCACCGACATGGGAGGCAGCGACAGACCATCGAGTACGACGACGATGTGGGGTTCGTCCGGCATATGAGCCCCGCCGGGGTGGAAGCGGGGGCGCCCCTGCAGCCGGGGGGCGAGCATGGCCTCGAGCTCCATCGGGTCGCCGGTGATCATCCGCCGACTGCCCGCACCGTCCGCGGCGCCCTGCGTCTGGCAGTGCGGGAGCCACTTGGACCACTCCCACTCCGGAGCGGCCGTCTGCCCCGCCGCGACCGCGATCACCAGGTCCTGGGGGGAGTGCAGCGAGGCGAGAGAGCAGGTCAGCGCGCGGGCGGCTGCCCGCACCGTGCTGGGGTCACCGCTGACCGTCACGTGGTAGAAGGCCCGCAGGGACACCGCCATCGGCAGGTCCTCCAGCGTGCTGTGCGTGGCCAGGAAGCGCTGCATCGCGCCCGCGGTGAGCGGCTCCAGCTCGTCCACCGCAGCGGTCTGCGGCGGGACGAGCGGCGTGGCGAGCGCCTGCGGGCCGAGCCCGACGCGCACCTGCCCGAAATCCTCGTCGCCCGTACGGCGTTCCCATACCCGGCTGCCCTCGGCGACCAGGGCCCACAACTGCTCGGGGGACGGGTGGAGGTAGTACTGCGCGTCGCGCTGCGCCTTCGCGGTGTCCAGGGCCTGCCGCCGGGTCTGCTTCAGGTACCGGAGGTAGTCGCGCCGCATGTCGGCCAACTGCCCCTGCGTCCCGCGCCGGTAGCGGATCAGCATCGCTACGGACATGGCCACCGTCGAAGCGACCATCACCATGCCCATGATCTTCATGAACGGATGCGAACTCGGCATGAAGAAGAACACCACGGAGCCGCCCATGCCCAGCATGGGAAGGAGCTGCATCATCGCGCCCTCTTGCTGCCCACGCGGCAGCTCGGGCGGCGGCTGGAGCACGACCTCTTCAGTGGGTACCTGAGACGGCAGAGCCCGAGGTGGGCGCTTCACGACGATGTGGCTCACTACGCACCAATTCCCCTACAGGGCCGACGTGTTCCGTCCGCCGCCCCGTTTCAGGCGGACGCAGGCCGCTGTGTGATCCTACTGATACAGGTGGTGACCGGTCGGCGGTAGGGTGCCGCATGTGCGCGTGAGCACCTGCTAATCCGGCCGAAGAGGGGTTCGGGCAACTGGCCGATGAATCGGGGCATTTAGCGGTATGTGGTGAGGGCGGCCCCCAAGAACCAGCCAGCCGGGGCTGATTGCGCCGCGACACACCGTGCGATGCGGCACAGTCGGCGGACACACCGCGTACGCAAACCCAGCACCACTCATGACCGCGTACACAACACCAGCACCACTGATGACATCGCCATCAGGACCACCAGCACCGAGGGGGAGCAGCAAGGTGAGCATGACGGCCTCCGCGACGGCCACCGGATCGGGCCGCCCCGGCCAGGGAACCCCTTCGGGACCCCCCTCCGGGACCGGCACGGGATTCGGCTTCTGCCGGGTCACCATCGTCGCGCCCGACAGCCGGATCGACGTGGCGCTGCCCGACGACATCCCGGTCGCCGACATCTACCCGGAGATCCTGCGCCTCTCCCGGCAGAGCCCCGCCGAAGGCGCCCCCGTCGGCTACCACCTCGTCCGCCGTGACGGCGCCGTGCTCGACAGCGCCCGCTCCTTCGCGGCACAGCGCATCCTCGACGGTGAGCTCCTCACCCTGCGTCCGTTCTCGGAATCGTTGCCGCCCGCCGTCTTCGACGATGTGTCCGAGGCCGTCGCCTCCGCGGTGACGCGGGATCGCACGCTGTGGAACGGCGACCTGACGCGGGTGGCGGGGCTCATCGGCGGCGCCGTCCTGCCCGCCCTCATCGCCTTCGTGGCCTGGACGGCGGAGCCCCGCCACGACATGCACAGCCTTCCGGGCATCCTCGCCGCCGTCGCGGGTCTGCTGCTGCTCACCCTCGCCTGCGTGCGCGCGCGGATCTACGACGACCGGGCCTCGGCCATTGCACTGGGCCTCGGCGCTCTGCCGAACGTGGCCGTGGCCGGCTCCGGGCTGCTGCCCCTGGCCGAGGGCCAGGGCATCGGCAGGCTCCAGTTCCTGCTCGCCTGCACGGCCGTGCTCATCGCCTCGGTGATCCTCACCCTGGTGTCGCCGCGCGGGGACGGCCCGTTCGTCGCCTTCGTCTTCGCCTCCGCCGTCGGCCTGCTCACGGTGTTCATCGCAACGCTCAGCAACCTGGACCCGATCGAGACCGCGGCGCTCTGCGCCCCGCTGGCCGTGGGGGCCCTCGCCTTCTTGCCGGGTCTTTCCATGCGGTTCGCCCGGCTCCCCATCGGCTTTGAGTCCCCGCACGCCGCGCGCAGCGAGTTCGGAGCGGAGCCGGAGCCGCAGGAACCGATCGACGCCGAACGCATCGCCGCCCAGGCCCGCCGCGGTCACGAACTGCTCTGCGGCCTGGTGGGCGGCTGCGCCCTGGTATCCGTAGGGGCCGCGGCGGTACTCGGCTTCTCCGACGACGTATGGGGGCAGCTGCTGGCCCTCGCCACCGGCATCGCGATGCTGATGCGCGCCCAGCTCTTCCGCTACACGGCACAGGTAGCCGCCACCCTGGCCGCAGGCCTCGGGGCACTGGTGCTACTCGGACTCGGCCTCTGCCTCAACCCGCCGCGCGCGCTGATGCGCGATGCCCTGCTCGGCGACAGTGCGGCTCTCAATGTCCGTACACTCTGGCTGATCGCGGCGATCGCGGCCGCTTCCGCACTGGTCACCGCCGTAGGGCTGATCACATCGCGCCGGGGAGTCACTCCCTTCTGGGGCCGCTTCACGGAGATCGCCGAAGGCTTCGTCCTGCTGACGCTGGTCCCGCTGGCCCTGGCCGTCTTCGACGTCTACGCGGCGGCTCGGGCGATGACCGGCAAGTGAACCCACCCCTGGGTCAGCCCCCGCACGCCGACTGGTACCCTGTGTAACGGCCGTACGTGTACGCGCCCCCGGACCCCCTCGATCAAGAGTCTGACCAAGACCCTGACCGAGGACCTGGAGGCAGCGCCCAGCGGACCTCGCCTCCCGAGTAACGGAAGCTCCCCTGAGACTTAGACCAGGGGCACTCGGTGGCCACGTAAAGACTACGAGGAGTAAGCGTGTCGCTCGACGCCGCTACGAAGAAGCAGATCATGACCGAGTTCGGCCAGAAGGAGGGCGACACCGGCTCCCCCGAGGTCCAGGTCGCCATGCTCTCCCGCCGCATCTCGGACCTGACCGAGCACCTCAAGACCCACAAGCACGACCACCACTCCCGTCGTGGTCTGCTGATCCTGGTCGGTCAGCGCCGCCGTCTGCTGCAGTACCTGGCCAAGAAGGACATCCAGCGCTTCCGTGCGCTGGTGGACCGTCTGGGCATCCGTCGCGGTGCGGCGGGCGCGAAGTAAGACATCGTGAAGGGAGCGGTTCCCACGCAAGAGGGGGCCGCTCCCTTTGCCGTATGCAAGCGTGTCGTACGTGATGTACGCACGCCCCGCATGCTCTACGTGCGAAACATGCGAAGTGTCACCGGCCCTTTGTAGTCTGGTCGCACAACGTCATACGCACACCCATACCGGACTGGGCAGAATCGGACTGCACGGTTCAAAGACGTAACGGCGTCGCACGAGGCGACGAGACGACGTCACACGAACGAGGAGAAGCGCACCTCGAGGAACGCCGCCGCCGGTCCTCGGTAGTGGCCCCCGGGGTACAGCGAAAACTCGACCATCGAGCAATCGCGTACGGCCCGGAGGCTTCGATCGAAGACCGGCCCGCACCAGAAGGGCGCTTCTCCGCCACCGTCCCCGTGCCACACGGGCCAAGGGACGAAGACGAGGAGAAAACGCTAGTGGAGAACGAGACCCACTACGCCGAGGCTGTTATCGACAACGGCACTTTCGGCACCCGCACCATCCGCTTCGAGACGGGCCGCCTGGCCAAGCAGGCCGCAGGCTCCGCCGTCGCGTACCTGGACGACGACACCATGGTGCTGTCGGCCACCTCCGCTTCCAAGCGGCCCAAGGACCAGCTCGACTTCTTCCCCCTCACGGTGGACGTCGAGGAGCGGCAGTACGCCGCCGGCAAGATCCCCGGTTCGTTCTTCCGTCGTGAGGGTCGCCCCTCCGAGGACGCGGTCCTGACCTGCCGCCTGATCGACCGCCCGCTGCGTCCTTCTTTTAAGAAGGGCCTGCGCAACGAGATCCAGATCGTCGAGACGATCATGGCGCTCAACCCCGACCACCTGTACGACGTGGTCGCGATCAACGCCGCCTCCTGCTCGACGCAGCTGGCCGGCCTGCCCTTCTCGGGCCCGATCGGCGGCACGCGCGTGGCGCTCATCAAGGGCCAGTGGGTCGCCTTCCCGACGCACACCGAGCTCGAGGACGCCGTCTTCGACATGGTCGTCGCCGGTCGCGTCCTGGAGGACGGCGACGTCGCGATCATGATGGTCGAGGCCGAGGCCACCGAGAAGACCATCGAGCTCGTCAAGGGCGGCGCCGAGGCGCCGACCGAAGAGGTCGTGGCCGCCGGCCTCGAGGCCGCGAAGCCCTTCATCAAGGTCCTCTGCAAGGCCCAGTCGGACCTCGCCGCCAAGGCCGCCAAGCCCACCGGCGAGTTCCCGGTCTTCCTGGACTACGAGGACGACGTCCTTGAGGCGCTCACCGCCGCCGTGAAGTCGGAGCTCTCCCAGGCGCTGACCATCGCCGGCAAGCAGGAGCGCGAGGCCGAGCTCGACCGCGTCAAGGAGATCGCCGGCGAGAAGCTGCTCCCGCAGTTCGAGGGCCGCGAGAAGGAGATCTCCGGTGCCTACCGCGCGCTGACCAAGAAGCTGGTCCGCGAGCGCGTCATCAAGGACAAGGTCCGCATCGACGGCCGTGGCGTCACGGACATCCGTACGCTCGCCGCCGAGGTCGAGGCCATCCCGCGCGTGCACGGCTCGGCGCTGTTCGAGCGTGGCGAGACCCAGATCCTGGGCGTCACCACCCTCAACATGCTCCGCATGGAGCAGCAGCTCGACACCCTTTCCCCGGTGACGCGCAAGCGCTACATGCACAACTACAACTTCCCGCCGTACTCGGTCGGCGAGACCGGCCGCGTCGGTTCGCCGAAGCGCCGCGAGATCGGCCACGGCGCGCTCGCCGAGCGCGCGATCGTGCCGGTCCTGCCGTCGCGCGAGGAGTTCCCCTACGCGATCCGTCAGGTCTCCGAGGCCCTCGGGTCGAATGGCTCGACGTCCATGGGTTCGGTCTGTGCCTCCACGATGTCGCTGCTGAACGCCGGTGTGCCGCTGAAGGCCGCCGTCGCCGGTATCGCCATGGGGCTCATTTCCCAGGAGATCGACGGTCAGACGCACTACGTCGCCCTCACCGACATCCTCGGTGCGGAGGACGCGTTCGGTGACATGGACTTCAAGGTCGCCGGTACGAAGCAGTTCGTGACCGCGCTGCAGCTCGACACCAAGCTCGACGGCATCCCCGCCTCGGTCCTGGCCGCCGCGCTGAAGCAGGCCCGTGACGCGCGTCTGCACATCCTCGACGTGATGAACGAGGCGATCGACGTTCCGGACGAGATGTCCCCGAACGCGCCGCGCATCATCACCGTCAAGATCCCGGTGGACAAGATCGGTGAGGTCATCGGCCCGAAGGGCAAGATGATCAACCAGATCCAGGAGGACACCGGCGCCGACATCACGATCGAGGACGACGGCACCATCTACATCGGTGCCGCCGACGGCCCGGCCGCCGAGGCCGCCCGCGCCACGATCAACGGCATCGCCAACCCGACCATGCCGGAGGTCGGCGAGCGCTACCTGGGCACCGTCGTGAAGACGACGACCTTCGGTGCGTTCGTGTCCCTGCTCCCGGGCAAGGACGGTCTGCTGCACATCTCGCAGATCCGCAAGCTCGCCGGCGGCAAGCGCGTGGAGAACGTCGAGGACGTCCTCGGTGTGGGCCAGAAGGTCCAGGTCGAGATCGCCGAGATCGACTCCCGCGGCAAGCTCTCCCTCATCCCCGTCATCGAGGGCGAAGAGGGCGACGACCAGAAGGACGACACCGACAAGTGACGTCGCGTAGCACCACGACGACGGCCCGCCCCTCTTCGGAGGGGCGGGCCGTCGCCCGTACCCAAACCCTCCTCAAGGGCAAGGACGGCATCGGCACGGTCCGCCGTACGACGCTGCCGGGCGGCCTCCGCGTCGTCACCGAGACCCTGCCCTCCGTACGCTCGGCGACCTTCGGGATCTGGGCGAACGTCGGCTCCCGCGACGAGACGCCGTCCCTGAACGGCGCCACGCACTACTTGGAGCACCTGCTCTTCAAGGGCACCAAGAAGCGCAGCGCGCTCGACATCTCGGCCGCGCTCGACGCGGTCGGCGGCGAGATGAACGCCTTCACGGCGAAGGAGTACACGTGCTACTACGCGCGCGTGCTCGACACCGACCTGCCGCTGGCCATCGACGTCGTCTGCGACATGCTGACGGGCTCCCTGATCCTCCAGGAGGACGTCGACGCCGAGCGGGGCGTGATCCTCGAAGAGATCGCGATGACCGAGGACGACCCGGGCGACTGCGTGCACGACCTGTTCGCGCACACGATGCTCGGCGACACCCCCCTCGGCCGCCCGGTCCTCGGCACCGAGGAGACGATCAACGCCCTCACCGCCGACCGGATCCGCCGCTTCTACAAGAAGCACTACGACCCCACGCGTCTGGTGGTCGCCGCCGCGGGCAACATCGACCACAACAAGGTCGTACGCCAGGTCCGCGCCGCCTTCGACAAGGCGGGCGCCCTCCACCGCACCGACGCCACGCCGGTCATCCCGCGCCAGGGCTCCCGCGCGCTGCGCACGGCGGGCCGCGTCGAGGTCATCAACCGCAAGACCGAGCAGGCCCACGTCATCCTCGGCATGCCGGGCCTGGCCCGCACCGACGAGCGCCGCTGGGCCCTCGGCGTCCTGAACACCGCGCTCGGCGGCGGCATGTCGTCCCGCCTCTTCCAGGAGGTCAGGGAGAAGCGCGGCCTGGCGTACAGCGTGTACTCGTACACGTCGGGCTTCGCCGACACCGGCCTCTTCGGCGTGTACGCGGGCTGTCGCCCGAGCCAGGTGCACGACGTACTGAAGATCTGCCGCGACGAACTCGACCAGGTCGCGCAGAACGGCCTGAGCGACGACGAGATCAGCCGAGCGATCGGCCAGCTCGCGGGCTCCACCGTCCTCGGCCTCGAGGACACCGGCGCGCTGATGAACCGCATCGGCAAGAGCGAGCTGTGCTGGGGCGAGCAGATGTCGGTCGACGACATGCTGGCCAAGATCGCGGCGGTCACCCCGGACGAGGTCCGTGAGGTCGCCCGCGACGTCCTGGGCCACCGCCCGTCGCTGTCGGCCATCGGCCCGCTGAAGGACAAGCAGGCCGCCCGCCTGCACGAAGCGGTCTCCTAACTCCCTTAACTCCCTTAAGGAATCAGGCACATGAGCAAGTTGCGCGTGGCGGTCATCGGGGCCAAGGGCCGGATCGGCTCCGAGGCCGTGCGAGCCGTCGAAGCCGCCGACGACATGGAACTGGTCGCCGCACTCGGCCGCGGCGACCAGCTGGAGACGCTGGTGGAGACCGGCGCCCAGGTCGTGGTCGAACTGACCCATCCCGACGCGGTGATGGGCAATCTCGAGTTCTGCGTACGCCACGGAATCCACTCCGTGGTCGGTACGACGGGCTGGACCGACGACCGCCTCGCGCAGCTGAAGACTTGGCTGGCCGCGTCTCCGGAGACGGGTGTCCTGATCGCCCCGAACTTCTCCATCGGCGCGGTCCTCACCATGAAGTTCGCGCAGATCGCGGCGCCGTACTTCGAGTCCGTCGAGGTCGTCGAGCTGCACCACCCGAACAAGGCCGACGCCCCCAGCGGCACGGCCCAGCGCACCGCCCAGCTCATCGCGGCGGCGCGAGCGGAGGCGGGCAGCGCCCCGCAGCCGGACGCCACGGTGACGGCGCTGGAGGGTGCCCGCGGCGCGGACGTCGACGGCGTTCCGGTGCACTCGGTGCGGCTGCGCGGTCTCCTGGCCCACCAGGAGGTCCTGCTCGGCGGCGAGGGCGAGACCCTCACCATCCGGCACGACTCGCTGCACCACAGCAGCTTCATGCCGGGCATCCTGCTCGGCGTACGCCGTGTGGTGAACACTCCGGGCCTCACGTTCGGCCTGGAACACTTCCTTGACCTGAACTGACGCGAGCTGAACCGAGTTGAACTGACCGTCATGCGAGCAAAGATCACTTACGCCGTCACGGCTGCCGTCCTGGTCGTCTATTTCGTCCTGGTCGGCAGCCGCGGCGTGCTCCTGATAAAGCACGGCACCGCGCTCACCGTCACCTTCGGTGTCGCGGTCCTGATCCTGCCGGTCATCGGCGTCTGGTTCCTCTGGAAGAACACCCAGTTCGTCCAGCGCGCCAACCGTCTGGCCGCCGACCTTGAGGCCGAAGGCGGCCTCCCCGTCGACGAGTTGAAGCGCACCCCGGGCGGTCGCATCGACCGCGACTCGGCCGACGAGGTCTTCGCCAGGCGCAAGGCCGAGACCGAGGACTCACCGGACGACTGGCGCTGCTGGTTCCGCCTCGCCGTCGCCTACCACGACGCCCGGGACACGCCCCGCGCGCGCAAGGCGATGCAGCGCGCGATCGCCCTCCACGCGGGCAGGCCCGCCAGCGCCTAGTGCCTCAGGCCGTGCGGCGGTACTCGTCGGCCCACACCTCGATGGAGTCGGCCGCCCGGTCGAAGGCCTCGTGCCGGGCGAGGAAGTCGGCGTTGCGGTCGGTGAGCAACGGCAGCTGCCCGTCGGCCTGTTGATCCCGGCGTACGAGGACGAGTGCCTGCCCCTGCACGGTGCGTGGCAGCCCCATCCACCGCACGGGCTGCTGCGTCGTACGCACCGTCACGACCTGCGCCCACGACACGGTCTGCGTCGTCAGGAACGCCACGCGACGCAGCCCGTGGGCGCTCACCCACGTGCCCATGCGCAGCAGCCGCAGCGCGCTCGCGATGATGGCAGCCGCGAGCCCCGCACAGACCGCCGCCCCCGCGAGGGAGTCGGCGAACGCGATGATCACGGCGGCGACCAGGACGTACGAGGCGAGCAGCAGAAGCAGCGCCGCGGCCCCCACCCGCCACGGTCCCGGCCGGTAGGGACGCCGCCAGTGGTCGCGATCGTCGAACGGCAGGGCAGCGTCTTCCGCTGCCTCGTCAAAGGCGCGGTCCGCCGTCAGGAAGGGCAGGGGCACGACTGTTCCTCACTCAATCCACGCATGGGCTGTGCCCGGTGAGGCTACCGAGCCCCGCTGTCGCCAGCCACCCTTGGGGGTCCGGATGAGTCAGGGGCGCCGACGCCCGTCAGCGGCCGTCGGAGGCTTCCGACTGCTGGTTCTGCGCCGGCGACTGGTCGGGCGACAGGGCGGGCATGCCGAAGAGCATCGACCCCACGAGCCCGGCCACCACGACGAGTCCGACCAGGGTGCGGCCCACTATCTGACTGGCCGAGGCGCGCTCGCGGGGTGGGGGAGTGACATTGCTGCGGAACTGGTCGGCTTCGGCGATGAAGGCGAACGGAACGGGCTCGCGCCGACGGAACATGGGTTGCGCTTCTCCTCACACGGATCACACACGGGGCTCACGCGAATCGAACGTGACTCTGTTGACTAGACAGACGCTCGAATCGCCCAAAAGGTGCCCTGCTTCGGCAAATTGGTCGAAGAATCTCGTAGCGGGTCACCAAGAGACCGATTGTCAGTGCCGGGCCATAGAGTGGGCGCCGCCCGAGTGATGCACATGGAAGGACCCCGCCAGTGAGCGAGACCCCCACCGAAGACCTCAAGCCCAGTTTCCGCAGCGAGGTCACCGTCGAGCTGGTGAAGCACGCCGCGACCGACTCCGACGTCCTGTGGGCCGCCCGTGTCTCGACCGCCGGCGAGCAGTCCCTCGAAGAGCTCCAGAAGGACCCGGAGCGCTCCAAGGGCCTGATCAACTACCTGATGCGGGACCGCCACGGCAGCCCCTTCGAGCACAACTCGATGACGTTCTTCATCAGCGCCCCGATCTTCGTCTTCCGCGAGTTCATGCGGCACCGCGTGGGCTGGTCGTACAACGAAGAGTCGGGTCGCTACAGGGAGCTCCAGCCGACGTTCTACGTCCCGGACGCCTCCCGCAAGCTGGTCCAGGAGGGCCGCCCCGGCAAGTACGTCTTCGTGGAGGGCACCCAGGCCCAGCAGGAGCTCACGGGCCGCGTCATGGAGGACTCCTACCGCCAGGCGTACGAGGCGTATCAGCAGATGCTCGCCGCGGGCGTCGCCCGCGAAGTCGCCCGCGCGGTCCTGCCGGTCGGCCTGTTCTCGTCGATGTACGCGACGTGCAACGCCCGTTCCCTGATGCACTTCCTCGGCCTGCGCACCCAGCACGAGCTCGCCAAGGTCCCGTCCTTCCCGCAGCGGGAGATCGAGATGGTCGGCGAGAAGATGGAGGAGCAGTGGGCCCGGCTGATGCCGCTCACCCACGCGGCCTTCAACAAGAACGGGCGTGTGGCTCCGTAAGGCACTGATGTACGGATGAGCCGAGTGAGGTGTCCGCATTGCGGCATTTCGAGAAGTTCATCTAGCCTGATCAAACGGACCCGGCACTGCTTGAACCCCCGAGCAGGCAGTGCCGGGCTCCTCACTTGTCAGGTCCGCACACATCCCCCGAGGGGGGACCACGCGCTGAGCAGCGAGTAGCGTGTTACCCATGGCTCCGACCTCCACTCCGCAGACCCCCTTCGGGAGGGTCCTCACTGCCATGGTCACGCCCTTTACGGCGGACGGCGCACTCGACCTCGACGGCGCGCAGCGGCTCGCCGTCCACCTGGTGGACGCAGGCAATGACGGCCTCGTCATCAACGGGACCACCGGCGAGTCCCCCACCACCAGCAACGCGGAGAAAGCCGAGCTCGTACGAGCCGTAGTGGAAGCAGTCGGAGACCGCGCCCACATCGTCGCGGGCGTCGGCACGAACGACACCCGCCACAGCATCGAGCTCGCCCGCGACGCTGAGCGGGTTGGCGCGGACGGCCTCCTCACGGTCACGCCGTACTACAACAAGCCCCCGCAGGAGGGCCTGCTCCGGCACTTCACCGCGATCGCGGACAGCACTGACCTGCCGGTGATGCTCTACGACATCCCCGGACGCAGCGGCGTACCGATCAACACCGAGACGATCGTCCGCCTCGCCGAGCACCCCCGGATCGTCGCCAACAAGGACGCCAAGGGCGACCTGGGCCGCGCCAGCTGGGCCATCGCCCGCTCCGGCCTCGCCTGGTACTCCGGCGACGACATGCTCAACCTTCCGCTGCTCTCCGTCGGCGCCTGCGGCTTCGTCTCCGTCGTCAGCCACGTCGTCACGCCGGAACTGCGCGCGATGATCGACGCGTACTCCACGGGTGACGTGCAGAAGGCCACCGAGATCCACCAGAAGCTGCTCCCGGTCTTCACGGGCATGTTCCGTACCCAGGGCGTGATCACCACCAAGGCGGCGCTCACCCTGCAGGGCCGCCCCGCGGGCCCGCTGCGGCTGCCCCTCGTCGAGCTGTCCCCCGACGAGACGGCCCAGCTCAAGATCGACCTCGCTGCGGGCGGGGTACAGCTCTAGCCACAGACTTCACAACTGAATACGCGAAACACCGCAGGCACACAGCGCCTGCACCCACACAGACAACTGCTACTGCACGAACGTCATGCGCGCCACGTGCCCTACAGGTACGTGGCGCGTGTGGTGAGGAGAGTCTTTTGAGTCATCCGCATCCTGAACTCGGCGCCCCGCCGAAGCTCCCGAAGGGCGGCCTGCGGGTCACCCCGCTCGGCGGCCTCGGTGAGATCGGCCGCAACATGACCGTCTTCGAGTACAACGGTCGCCTGCTGATCGTCGACTGCGGAGTGCTCTTCCCCGAGGAGGAGCAGCCCGGAATCGACCTGATCCTGCCGGACTTCACGTCCATCAGAGACCGCCTCGACGACATCGACGGCATCGTGCTCACGCACGGCCACGAGGACCACATCGGCGGTGTCCCGTATCTCCTGCGCGAGAAGCCGGACATCCCGCTGATCGGCTCCAAGCTGACCCTCGCGCTGATCGAGGCGAAGCTCCAGGAGCACCGCATCCGTCCGTACACGCTGGAGGTCGCCGAGGGCGACCGCGAGCGCCTCGGCCCGTTCGACTGCGAATTCATCGCGGTCAACCACTCCATCCCCGACGCCCTGGCCGTCGCCGTCCGCACCCCCGCGGGCATGGTCGTCGCCACCGGCGACTTCAAGATGGACCAGCTGCCGATGGACGGCCGCCTCACCGACCTGCACGCGTTCGCGCGGCTGAGCGAGGAGGGCATCGACCTCCTCCTCTCCGACTCGACGAACGCCGAGGTCCCGGGCTTCGTCCCGCCGGAGCGCGACATCTCGAACGTGATCCGGGGCGTCTTCGCCGGCGCCCAGAAGCGGATCATCGTCGCGAGCTTCGCCAGCCACGTCCACCGCATCCAGCAGATCCTGGACGCGGCCCACGAATACGGCCGCAGGGTTGCCTTCGTCGGCCGCTCGATGGTCCGCAACATGGGCATCGCCCGGGACCTCGGCTACCTGAAGGTCCCGCCGGGCCTGGTGGTGGACGTCAAGACGCTGGACGACCTCCCGGACAACGAGGTCGTGCTCGTCTGCACGGGCTCGCAGGGCGAGCCGATGGCCGCCCTCTCCCGGATGGCCAACCGCGACCACCAGATCCGCATCGTCCAGGGCGACACGGTGATCCTGGCGTCGTCGCTCATCCCGGGCAACGAGAACGCGGTGTACCGCGTGATCAACGGCCTGACCCGCTGGGGCGCCAACGTCGTCCACAAGGGCAACGCGAAGGTGCACGTCTCCGGCCACGCCTCGGCCGGCGAGCTGCTGTACTTCTACAACATCTGCAAGCCCAAGAACTTGATGCCGGTCCACGGCGAATGGCGCCATCTGCGTGCCAACGCCGAGCTAGGCGCCCTCACCGGCGTCCCGCACGACCGCATCGTGATCGCCGAGGACGGCGTGGTCGTCGACCTCGTCGAGGGCAAGGCGAAGATCGTCGGCAAGGTCCAGGCGGGATACGTCTATGTGGACGGCCTCTCCGTCGGCGACGTCACCGAGTCCTCCCTCAAGGACCGCAGGATCCTCGGGGACGAGGGCATCATCTCGGTCTTCGTGGTGGTGGACTCCAGCACCGGCAAGATCACCGGGGGCCCGCACATCCAGGCCCGCGGCTCCGGCATCGACGACTCGGCGTTCACGGCAGTCATCCCGAGGGTCCAGGAGGTCCTCGAGAAGTCGGCCCAGGACGGCGTCGTAGAGCCCCACCAGCTGCAGCAACTCATCCGCCGCACGCTGGGCAAGTGGGTCTCGGACAACTACCGTCGGCGTCCGATGATCCTGCCCGTGGTGGTCGAGGTCTGACCTGACACCGCGTGAACTCCGGAGCGGGGCGCCTCGATTTGCATCGGGGCGCCCCGCTCCAGTACGTTTACGTCTCCGCCTGAACGGGAAGCCCCCGGCGCTCACGCGCTCGGAGCAACACACCGAATGGGGCGGGGAATTCCGACTCAGAATCTCTGATAAAGTCGGAACCGCCGGAAAGGGAAACGCGAAAGGCCGAGAGGCCGGAGCGGAAACCTGAAAGGCGCCGAGGAAATCGGACACGAAAGAGTCTGATAGAGTCGGAAACGCAAGAACGAAACACCGAAGGGAAGCGCCCGGAGGAAAGCCCGAGAGGGTGAG
>NZ_JBFBJK010000028.1:0-121337 GCF_040686095.1 Streptomyces sp. NPDC086554 | reverse complement strand
CGGCCCACCGGCCGGGTGCTGGGGGTTGGTTGGGCTCGTGGCTGGGTTATGGGTGGGTGGGCGGGAAAGATCCCGCGCCGAAGGCGCGGGCGCTGAGTCGTCGCCCGAGGGGGGACCCGCGGCCGCTGTGAGCCGCCGGGTCTCGGTGCGCCACCGGGCCGCATACCCGTCCCCGCCCCGCCGGGCCTCGCGCCACGCCGCCGCGAGGTCGTCCCCGTACTCACGGGGCGGCTCCTCGCTCAGCAGGGCCACCACCTCCGCCGCCCGCCGGGCGCCGACGACCGGCGCCGCGTCCAGCAGAGCCCGCGCCAAGCGGGGGTGCAGACCCACCCGGGTCAGCCGCGCCCCCCGCTCCGTCACCCGACCAGTGCCCGCGTCCACCGCCCCGATCGCCGTCAGGACCCCCCGCGCCGCCGCCATCGCACCGCCCGGTGGAGCGTCGAGCAGGGCGAGCCCGGAGGCGTCCGGGTCGCCCCAGCAGGCCGCCTGGAGGGCGAACGCCGTCAGGTCGGCCACCTTGATCTCGGGCGAGGGAAAGCGCGGCAGACGGCCGTCCTCCGCCTCCGCCCAGCACCGGTAGACGGCCCCCGGCGCCTCACGCCCCGCGCGCCCCGCCCGCTGCCGGCCCGCCGCCTGCGAGGCCCGTACCGTCGCCAACGCGCTCAGCCCCCGCGCGTGATCCACCCGCGGCTCACGCGCGAGACCCGAGTCGACGACGACCCGCACCCCCGGCACCGTCAGGGACGACTCGGCCACCGACGTCGCGAGGACCACCCTGCGCGCGCCACCCGCCGAGCCCGCGAGCACCGCGTCCTGCACGGCCGCAGGCGCCCGCCCGTGCACCTGAAGGACCTCGGCGGGCGCGTCCCCCAACTGCCCCGCCACCCGCGCGATCTCACCGACCCCGGGCAGGAAACACAGCACGTCCCCGTCCCGCTCGGCCAGCGCACGCCGCACCGTCGCCGCCACATGCGTCAGGAGCGCCGGGTCCACCCGCATCCCGTGCGGCGGCCGCGCCGGCCGCGCGGGATGCGCCCAGACGACGTCCACCGGATGCGAGATCCCTTCGGCCTCGACCACCGGCGCGTCCCCGAGCAGCCGCGCCCACCCCTGCGCGTCCGTGGTCGCCGACGCGGCCACCAGACGCAGCTCGGGCCGCAGCGCCGCCCGCACGTCGACCAGGAACGCCGCCACGGTGTCCGCGTCCAGATGCCGCTCATGGCACTCGTCGATGACGACCAGATCGACACCGGCCAGCTCCTGGTCCCGCTGCAGCCGCTGCAACAGCACACCGGTCGTGACGACCTCCACGCGCGTGTGCCGCCCCACCACGCGCTCACCGCGCACCGTGTAGCCGACGCTCCCGCCGACCTTCTCGCCGAGCAGCCACGCCATCCGCCGCGCGGCCGCCCGCGCCGCGATGCGCCGGGGCTCGGCGACCACCACACGACGTACCGGCGCGTCACCGACGAGCCCCGCGAGCACCAGCGGCACCAGCGTCGTCTTGCCGGTGCCGGGCGGCGCGCACAGCACGGCGACACCGTGGTCGTCGAGGGCGCCGCGCAGCGCGGGCAGGGCTTCACGTACGGGAAGGCGCTGAAGTTCGTCGGTACGGATCACGCCCCCAGTCTCCCAAGCACGCGGATACGGTGAGCCCATGCCCGAACCCCTGCGGATCACCGGCGACGGACTCGTGCTGCGCGAGTGGACGAGCGACGACCTGCCGGTCATGGTCGAACTCTTCGATGACCCGGCCGTCGCCCACCGCACCCCGCTCGTCTCGCCCTTCGACGAGGCCGCGGCCCGCGACTACCTGCAGGCGATCCGCGAGGGCGAGGGCAAGCGCATCAACCTCGCCATCACCACCGACGGCCTGCGGCCCCTGGGCGAGATCCTGCTCAGCCTCACGCGCTGCACCATCGGATACGCGGTCGGGGCCGCCCACCGGGGACAGGGCCTGGCCCCGCGAGCCACCCGGCTCCTGACGGAGTACGCCCACACGACCCTCGGCCTGCCGCGCGTCCTGCTGCAGATAGAACCGGACAACGGCCCGAGCGTCGCCGTCGCCGACCGCCTCGGCTTCCGCCTCACCGACGAGGAGCCGGAGCACGTGACGGGCAAGGGCGGCCGCGCCTACACCCTGCTGACCTGGGCCCACGAGACCGACGGCTAGGCGGTATCTACGTAGACACTGCCTACATAGGCAGCGTCTACGTAGGCAGTCAGTCCCGTACGCGGACGAAGATCAGTCCCGTACGCAGACGAAGATCGCCGTCCCCGGGATGAGATTCCCGCGCAGCGGGGACCAGCCGCCCCACTCCTGTGTGTTCCACGCGGGCCACTCCGGCTCCACCAGATCGACCAGGCGGAAGCCGCCGGCCACCACGTCCCGCACCCGGTCGCCGACGGTCCGGTGGTGCTCCACGTAGACGGCGCTTCCCTTGTCGTCCTGCTCTACATAAGGAGTGCGGTCGAAATAGGAGGCCGCTACGGAGAGACCCTCCGGGCCCGGCTCGTCGGGGAAGGCCCAGCGCATCGGGTGCGTCACCGAGAACACGAACCGGCCGCCGGGCCGCAGCACCCGGTGCACGTCCTTCAGGACCCGCACCGGATCGGCGACGAAGGGCAACGCGCCGTACGCGGAGCACGCGAGGTCGAAGCTCCCGTCGGCGAAGGGCAGCGCGCCCGCGTCCGCCTCCACCAGCGGCACACCGCCGCCGATCCGCAGCGCGTGCTGCAGCTGCCGGTGCGAGAGATCGAGGGCGACCGGGCGCGCGCCCTGCGCGGCGAGCCAGCGCGAGCACTGCGCCGCGCCCGCGCCGATCTCCAGGACGTCCTTGCCCTTCAGGCCGTCCGGCGGGCCGAGCAGCTCGGCCTCCACCTCGTCGAGCCCCTCGGGACCCCACACGAAACGGTCGTCCCCCAGGAAGGTGCCGTGCTCGATCTGATACTCGTCCGCGTTCCTGTCCCACCAGCCGCGATTGGCGCGACTGCTCTCCGTGACATCGGCGTCACGCCGGGTGGCTTCCGGTTCGGGCGTCTCGGGCAGCTCGGACTCTTGGATGATCGGCTCCATCGTCGTACTCTTCCGTCTGGCTTGTCGCGGCTCGGTACAGCGGGACGTGCCCCCAAAGCGTCGCGGCAGGGCGCGGTGCGGCCCGTGTGGCCTCATGCGACAGCATTTGTGCCGGGATTGCGGCGATCCGCCCCGGGTGTGCGCCTTCGCGCATTGACCCTGTCCGGCTGCCCCCGTATGCTACAAGTTGCGCTGCGAGCCTGCGCTCCTCAGACATAGCAGGCTGCGCTCGCGTCTGTTGTAAACCCCTCGGTTGTCGAGGCGCCTTCCGTTTCTTCGGAAACGTGGATTGGGCGCTTCCTAGGCTGTCCGGCTTATGCAGAGCGAAATCGGCTCCGGCGCTAGCAGTACCTACGACTCTCTGTCCGTACCGGAGCCCTTTCCCACATGACGAGCAGCACCGAGACCACCGCCACCACCCCGCAGGTTGCGGTCAACGACATCGGTAACGAGGAAGCCTTCCTCGCCGCGATCGACGAGACGATCAAGTACTTCAACGACGGCGACATCGTCGACGGCGTCATCGTGAAGGTCGACCGGGACGAGGTCCTGCTCGACATCGGTTACAAGACCGAAGGCGTCATCCCGAGCCGCGAGCTCTCCATCAAGCACGACGTCGACCCGAACGAGGTCGTCGCTGTTGGTGACGAGATCGAGGCCCTGGTTCTCCAGAAGGAGGACAAGGAAGGCCGTCTGATCCTGTCCAAGAAGCGCGCTCAGTACGAGCGTGCCTGGGGCACGATCGAGAAGATCAAGGAAGAAGACGGCATCGTCACCGGTACCGTCATCGAGGTCGTCAAGGGTGGTCTCATCCTCGACATCGGCCTCCGTGGCTTCCTGCCGGCCTCCCTCGTCGAGATGCGCCGCGTCCGCGACCTCCAGCCCTACGTGGGCAAGGAGCTCGAGGCCAAGATCATCGAGCTGGACAAGAACCGCAACAACGTGGTCCTGTCCCGCCGTGCCTGGCTCGAGCAGACCCAGAGCGAGGTCCGCCAGACCTTCCTCACGACCCTGCAGAAGGGCCAGGTCCGCTCCGGCGTCGTCTCCTCGATCGTCAACTTCGGTGCGTTCGTGGACCTCGGCGGCGTCGACGGTCTCGTGCACGTGTCCGAGCTTTCCTGGAAGCACATCGACCACCCCTCCGAGGTTGTCGAGGTCGGCCAGGAAGTCACCGTCGAGGTTCTCGACGTGGACATGGACCGCGAGCGCGTGTCCCTGTCGCTCAAGGCGACGCAGGAAGACCCGTGGCAGCAGTTCGCCCGCACGCACCAGATCGGGCAGGTCGTTCCCGGTAAGGTCACCAAGCTCGTTCCGTTCGGTGCGTTCGTGCGCGTCGACGAGGGCATCGAGGGCCTGGTCCACATCTCCGAGCTGGCCGAGCGCCACGTGGAGATCCCGGAGCAGGTCGTCCAGGTCAACGACGAGATCTTCGTCAAGGTCATCGACATCGACCTCGAGCGTCGCCGGATCTCGCTGAGCCTCAAGCAGGCCAACGAGTCCTTCGGTGCCGACCCGTCGGCCGTCGAGTTCGACCCGACCCTGTACGGCATGGCCGCGTCCTACGACGACCAGGGCAACTACATCTACCCCGAGGGCTTCGACCCCGAGACCAACGACTGGCTCGAGGGCTTCGAGACCCAGCGCGAGGCTTGGGAGGGCCAGTACGCCGAGGCGCAGCAGCGCTTCGAGCAGCACCAGGCCCAGGTCATCAAGTCCCGCGAGGCGGACGCCCAGGCCGAGGCCGAGGGCGCTGCCGCTCCGGCTTCCGCCGGTGCGCCGGCTGCCGGTGGCAGCAGCAGCGGTGGTTCGTACTCCTCGGAGTCGGACGACACCTCTGGCGCGCTGGCCTCGGACGAGGCGCTGGCCGCGCTTCGCGAGAAGCTTGCGGGTGGCCAGAGCTGAAGCTCGCCTCTAGGCGGCTGTAGCTGAACGCTGCGGGCCCGCATCTCTTCGGAGATGCGGGCCCGTTGTTCTGTTTTCGGGTGCGGGTTCGGTGGGGGCTTGGCGCGCCCACGCGGCGGAGCCGCATATGTAAACAGCCCCGCGCCCCCAAAGGCTCGTCCCTTCGGGACGTTGCCTTTAGGGCGTCACCTGGATGTTCGTCAGGCCCTTGCCGCCCGTCACCGTGTTGCTCGCGTACACCGTCGTCCTGCAGCTGTCGCTGTAGTTCGTCACGTTGATCGCCAGCTGTTTGTCGCCCGTCGAGCCGGTCAGGTCCGACTTGTTGTCGCGGAAGACCGTGCCGCAGCCCCAGCCGGCCTCCTTGCTGTGGGTCTCGTAGCCGTTGTTCGTGGTGTTCTTGCCGGTGTTGTTCTCGACGACGTAGTCGTTGCCCTTCACGTCGATCCATGAGTCGTCGTAGTTGTTGCCGGTCAGGCCCTTGCCGTCGAACGTGTTGCCCGAGACCTCGCCGCCCGTCGTGCCCTCCTTGAGGTCGATCGCCTCGCCGCCGACGTCCGGGCCGATCGTGTTGCCGAGGATCCGTACGTTGTCGCTCTTGTCGGAGAGCGTGTTGGCGCTTCCTACGTAGACGCCCTCGCCCATGCCCCTGTCGTCGTTCCCGGTGTCGTAGATCCGCGAGTTCTTGATGACGCCGTCGCTGCTCGACTTCCGGAAGTGGACGCCCTCCATGTCGAGGCCGTGGACCGTGACCGTGTCGACCACGACGCCCTTCGCGGAGTCGATCACGATGCCCTTCTGGCCGCCGGTGACGGTGATGCCCTGCACCGTCCAGTAGGAGGCGCCGTCCAGGTGCAGGCCGTAGCCGCCGCCCGCGGTGAGCACCGCCTTGGAGGAGCCGGTCAGGGTGATGCGGGAGCCCGAGCTAGCTGCCGTGCCGGTCTTGAAGTTTCCTGAGTACGTTCCGTCGGCGAGGTGGATCGTGTCGCCCGGGGAGGCTTCGGTGAGCGCGGACTTGAGCTCGGCGGCTGTGGAGACCTCGATGACCTCGGCGGCCCCCGGGGTGGGCGACGCCATGGCCACGAAGGCCAGGCCTCCGGTGGCTGCCGTCGCGGCGAGCGCGGAGAGGAGCAGGGTGCGTCGGGTGCGCATGTGGGGGTGACCTCTCTGTTCGTGTGTCTGTTCTTCTACGTGAACTTTGGTCGTGATTCTGAACGTACGGGTGGGGCATGTCCGCGTCAAGGTCTGGACTAAGGCGGGTGGGGGAGGGGGTGGGTTCCAGGTGTGCGAGGAGGGAAACGTGGTGGATACACGAGTAACTCCCGTGCTGTAACAGGCAGTTGCCAGGATCCCTGCGTCCAGCAAGATCGACAGGGGAGCCGAAGCCATGGCACAGACCCAGCCGGGGACCGGTACGAGCCGTCGCGCCTTCCTGCGCGATGTCGGCATCACGGGCGGCGCGGGCGCGATGCTCGCGACCATGGGCGCGCTCGGGATGGCGCCCACCGCCCGGGCGGCACAGCGCGAAAAGCCCTTCCGGGCGCCGAGTGCCGGCGACTTCACGCTGCACGGACGCGCGGCCGCGAAAGTGGTCGTCGTAGGCGGCGGCATCGCCGGTCTCGCCAGCGCCTACGAACTCGGCAAGGCGGGCTACGACTGTACGGTCCTGGAGGCCAGAGACCGCGCAGGCGGCCGCAACTTCACGGTGCGCGGCGGCGATTCGACGGTCGACCTGAACGGCAACCGGCAGACCGCGAGGTTCGGCGACGGCCAGTACATGAACGCGGGACCCGGGCGGATCCCGCAGTGGATGGTCACGCTCGACTACTGCCGCGAACTCGGCGTACCCCTGGAGGTGTTCACGAATACGAACGCCGACGCCTATATCTTCAACGAGTCGGCGGGCATGTCCGAGCCGATGCGCTACCGCACCGCCAAGGCCGATGTGTACGGCTACGTCTCCGAGTTGCTCGCCAAGGCCACCGACAAGGGCGCGCTCGACAAGGAGCTCACCGCCTCCGATCAGGACCGACTGACGGAGTTCCTCAAGGACTTCGGCGAACTCGGCGACAAGATGACGTACGAGGGCGGCGACCGGCGCGGCTACCGCACCGTCCCTGCCGCCACCGGCACCCCCGGAGTGCCGCTCGGCGATGTCCCCTCCGCCTCCGAGGTGTTCGCGAGCGGAGTGGGGCGCTACTTCTCCTTCGAATTCGGCTTCGACCAGGCGATGCTCATGTTCCAGCCGGTCGGCGGCATGGACCGGATACCCGAAGCGCTGACCCGGGCGATCGGCGCGCACAAGGTGCGTACTGGCGCGGCCGTCACCCGCATCACCGACAAGGGGCACGGGGTCACCGTCACGTACACCCAGGGCGGCAGGACCAGGTCCGTCGACGCGGACTTCTGCATCGGCGCGCTGCCGCCCAACATCCTCGCCAAGGTCCCGCACAACCTCGGCTCCGGCGTCCAACGGGCCCTGGAGGCGATCACCCCACAGTCCGCGGGGAAGATCGGCCTGGAGTACCGCTCGCGCTGGTGGGAGCTCGACCACAAGATCTACGGCGGCATCACCGAGACCGACCTGGACGTGAGCCACATCTGGCATCCGTCGCACGGCTTCCACGAAGAGCGAGGCCTGCTGGTCGGCTACTACAACTACGACAAGGACGCCGACGCGTACGCCGCACTCACCCCCAAGGAGCGCGAGAAGCGGGCCGTCGCGGCGGGCGTGAAGATCTACGGAGAGAAGTACCGCACCGAACTCGACTCGTCCTTCTCGCACCACTGGCGCCAGACGCCGTACCTGGAGGCGGCCTGGCACGACACCCCCGGCGGCCCCGACGACCCGCGCTACAAGCCGCTCAACGAGCCGACGGGGCGCGTCTACTTCGCCGGTGACTGGCTGAGCTACACCGACGCCTGGCAGCACGGCGCGTTCACCTCGGCACGCCGTGCGATCGCCAAGCTCCACGCGCGCGTGCTGGCCGCCTAGATGTACGTGACGTAAGAAGCCGCTGTGAAGGGGCGCGGAAGGGAATGCCCGCGTCCCGGCGGGCGTTCTGCTGTACGAGTCACGATGCAGAGGGCGAGGAGCGGTCACAGTGCTTGATCCGCAGGGTTTGTACGCATGGGAGCCGAAGGGCCTCGACGTCGTCGACATGGCGCTCGCCCAGGAATCGGCCGGCCTTGTCATGCTCTACCACTTCGACGGATACATCGACGCGGGCGAGACCGGCGATCAGATCGTCGAGCGTCTTGTGGACAGCCTGCCCGGTCAGGTCGTGGCGCGCTTCGACCACGACCGGCTCGTCGACTACCGCGCGCGCCGCCCGCTGCTGACCTTCAAGCGTGAGCGCTGGACCGACTACGAGGTGCCTACGCTCGACGTACGACTTCTCCAGGACGCCACCGGCGCGCCTTTCCTGCTGCTCTCCGGGCCCGAACCGGACGTCGAGTGGGAGCGCTTCGCGGCGGCCGTCGGACAGATCGTGGAGCGCCTCGGCGTACGCCTCTCGGTGGACTTCCACGGCATCCCCATGGGCGTGCCGCACACCCGGCCCGTGGGCCTGACCCCGCACGGCAACCGCACCGACCTGGTGCCGGGGCACCGCAGCCCCTTCGACGAGGCGCAGGTGCCCGGCAGCGCGGCGGCGCTCGTCGAGTACCGCCTCCTGGAGGCGGGGCACGACGTGCTCGGGGTCGCCGCGCACGTTCCGCACTACATCGCGCGCTCCGCGTATCCGGACGCGGCCCTCACGGTCCTCGAGGCGATCACCGCGGCGACCGGCCTGGTGCTTCCCGGCATCGCGCACGGCCTGCGCACCGAGGCGCACCGCACCCAGACCGAGATCGACCGGCAGATCCAGGAGGGCGACGAGGAACTGGTCGCCCTGGTCCAGGGACTTGAGCACCAGTACGACGCCGCGGCGGGCGCCCAGGACCGGGGCAACATGCTCGCGGAGCCCGTGGACATCCCGTCGGCCGACGAGATCGGCCAGGAATTCGAACGCTTTCTCGCCGAGCGGGAGGGCGACGTCTGACGCCACCGCCTAAGCTGCCGGTCATGCTGAAGGTGGGCCTGACCGGCGGTATCGGCGCCGGCAAGAGTGAAGTCTCGCGGCTGCTCGTCGCGTCCGGAGCCGTACTGATCGACGCCGACAAGATTGCCCGCGAGGTGGTGGAAGCGGGAACTCCGGGCCTGGCGGCGGTCGTTGAAGCCTTCGGGCGGGAGATCCTCGCACCGGACGGGACCCTGGACCGGCCGAAGCTGGGCGCGATCGTCTTCGCCGACGCCGAGAAACTGGCCGTACTGAACTCGATCGTGCATCCGCTGGTCGGCGCACGCTCCGCCGAGCTCGAGGCGTCCGCCGCGGAGGACGCGGTGGTCGTCCACGACGTGCCGCTGCTCGCGGAGAACGGCCTGGCGCCGCTGTACGACCTCGTGGTCGTCGTCGACGCGAGCCCCGAGACGCAGCTGGACCGCCTTGTGAGGCTGCGGGGCATGCGGGAGGAGGACGCCCGCGCGAGGATGGCCGCCCAGGCGACGCGCGAGAAGCGGCTGGAGATCGCCGACGTGGTGATCGACAACGACGGCCCCCTGGAGGGCCTCGAACAGCGCGTCGCCGCCGTCTGGGCGGACCTCGCGCGGCGGGCCCGGGCGGCCTAGAAGGGGGCGGGGCAGTGGTCGTACTGGCGGTGGTCACCGCTCTGGGCGGCCTGGTCGCGCTGCTGGCCGGCGCGTACGGCCTGTGGCGCACCCGGTACATCAGCGCTTCGGGCGAGGTGACGCAGGCCCTGGTGAAGGCGGTGCAGCCGGGCGCCGAGCGGCCGCTGCTGCAGTTCGAGACGGGGGACGGGCGGGTCGTCGAGGTGGTGTCGCCGGTGCCGCGCAGCCGGAAGCGGCCGCTGGTCGCGGGCGACCGGGTGCGTATCGCGTACGACAGCGACGATCCTCGCGAGACCGTGCTGCTCGGGCATGAGCGCAAGGGCATCGACCGGGGCTTCGTGGTGGCGGGCTCGGCGATCCTGGTTCTGGGGCTCGTGCTGGTGGTTGTGGCGGTGTGAAGCTCTGCCTTGTGAGGGCAGGCTCTGCGGCTGGAGCGCGGTGTGAAGCGGCGAAGTACGTTGTGTGAATCGGTGGAATAGGCGTCGGCTCGGCGGGCGTTGACACAGTGGAGCGAGGGAAGGAGTCACGCGTGCCCGAAATCACCCCGGAGACCCATGTCATCGACTTCCGTGCGGCGGAGCAGCTCCTTGCCGCGCGCGATCCCCGAGGCGCGGTGAAGCTGCTCGACACGGTCATCGCGGCCCACCCCGAGAACACGGCGGCCCGGCTGCTGAGGGCCCGTGCCTTCTTCGCCGCCGCCCAACTGAGGGCGGCCGAGCTGGAGTTCAGCATCGTCCTGGAGCGTGAGCCGGACAACGCGTTCGCCCACTTCGCGCTCGCCCGCACCTATGAGCGCGCGGCCAGGCCGGACCAGGCCAGGCGGCACTTCCGCCTCGCCGCGGCGCTCGACCCGCAGCCGGACTATCTGGCGGCGGCCCGCTTCGACGGCGGCGAGAACAGCGGCGAGAGCAGCGACGGGAGCACCGGCCGCTAGCCGGCTCTCGGCGGCTCGTACGGCGGGATGTCGCGGCCCGGCTGATAGTGCGGCCCCTGGTGGATCCGGTGCACCACCACCGCCATGTCGACGATGACGACCAGCAACAGCACGCCGCACGCCGCCGCCCACTGCGGGCGTCCCACGAGGGCGAAGGCGACGGTGCCGAAGGTCGCCCAGACCAGTCCCCATACGCTGAACCAGAAACGCATCCGCAGGGGACTGCGCGCGGTCATCGGTTCACTGCCTGTGCGCATCATGAGGGTCATCTCCACCCTCTCTCCACCTGTTTCTCCACCCTCCAGGATCCACCCGTGGGTGGTGGTCCGGAAGGGCCGGAGGCCGCAAGATCGTAGATGTGCCGCCGACGCCATCGCGTCGCCGGCGTCCGAACGGGGGGTAGGGCTGTGCTGGACGTACTGAGGGACCGGGCGAGGACGGACGAGGGCCTCGCGTCGTGGCTGAAGGATCTGGAGGGCGCGGACGCGCCGCGGGCGGGCGCGGTGCTCCCGGACGCCGACGACCTGCCGGAGGTCCTGCTCGACCTGGCTGTCGGGCACGAGGACATCAACGGCCTCGTGGCGCTGAGCGGGCGGCTCCTCGAGGATCCCGACGCGCTATGGCTGCTCGACCGCTGCGTCGACGCGCTCGTGCGGGACATGGGCAAGCCCGGCGCGGGGCCCCGGATCCCGGTGCTGCCCGAGGAGTTGGGGGAGCTCGGACACTGCTTCTTCGTGTTCGTGTACGTGGCGGCGCTGCCCCGGGTCCGCGCCTATCACCGCGGCCGCGGCATCCCCGACGACGTCTCGCGCCGCACCCTCGCCGACCTCGGCCGGCATCTGGCGGTGCACCGCAGGGCGCACGGCGGCCGCGGCCTCGTGGTGCCGGAGTGGAACAGCCTGCATTTCCGGGGCGAGCTCTATCAGTTGGGCCGCCTGCAGTTCCAGCGCGCCGTGCTCGGGGCGCGCATGGGCGCGGCGACATCCGTCGGCGGGCACAGCGCGGGCCCGGGCGACCCCTGCCTCAACGTCCACATCACCGACTTCCGGGGGCCGCTGACTCCGGAGGCGTGCGACCGGTCGCTGGCGCTGGCGCGGGAGTTCTTCGCTCGGCACTTCCCGGAGGAACGGTATGAGACAGCCGTCTGCCACTCCTGGCTGCTCGATCCGCAGCTGAGGCGGTATCTGCCCGCGGAGGCGAACATCGTCCGCTTCCAGGAGCGATTCCACCCGGCGCGGGGGTACGAGGAGGAGCCGGACGACGAAGGCCCCATAGCCTTCGTCTTCGGCGACCGGAGCCTGCCCGTGGCCGAACTGCCGAGGCGGACAAGGGTGGAGCGGGCCGTGGGGGACCATCTGCGGGCGGGAGGTCATTGGTACGGCGGGCATGGCTGGTTCCCGCTGTAGGCGGTGCGACAGGAGCGTGAGGCGGGAACGGGCCTGCGGGACGCTTCGTTGACGGGTCATGACTGCTGAGATGCGTGAGGGACACGAGGGAACGGGACCTGGAGCGATCACGCCGGACGGCTGCGCGGTGGACCTGTACACCCGCCTGACCGTCGGGGACGAACCGGACGTCATCGAGGCCGCCGTGCCGGCCGGGGCGCACATTCTGGAACTGGGCAGCGGGGCGGGGCGGGTGACCCGGCCGCTGATCGAGCGGGGCTTCCGGGTGACCGCGGTGGACGAGTCGGCCGAGATGCTGGAGAAGGTCGAGGCGCTCGCCGTGACCGAAGGACCCGGCGGTGTGGTCCGCACCGTGCGCAGCGCGATCGAGTCGCTCGACCTGGACGAGAAGTTCGACGTGGTGATGCTCGGCTCGTTCCTCGTGCACGAGGGCGATCTGGCGGTGCGCGACGGCATGCTGGCGACCTGCCGGAAGCATGTGGCGGACGGCGGCTGTGTCCTGATCCAGCGGGAGGGCATGGACTATCACACGAACCTGCCGCGGGAGCGGGTCGACCCGGGCGGCTACACGGTACGGATCGTGTCGGCGGATCCGGTCGGCGGCGGTGTGAACCGCGTGCGCGCGGAGTACATCTTCCCGGACGCCCACTGGACCCAGACGTTCCTCGCCCGCCCCATGACGAAGGAACAGTTCGAGGAGGCCCTGGCGGAGGCGGGCCTGAAGGTGGACAAGTACCTGACGGAGGACGGCATCTGGGTACGGGCGGTTGCCGGGTAATTCGCGCGGCCTCGGTGAAGCCCGGTGCGGTACCGCGCCCCGTGGGGGGCGCGAGGCTGTGACATGTGCGGCTCCGCCGCGAAGGGGGTCCCCCCTGTTCGAGCGAAGCCGAGAACTTGGGGGAACGACCAGCCCCCACCGGCCCGCGGGTTCATCACCGCACTTCCCGCGGAGCGCTCAGCCCTCCGGGCCCCGCAGCCGCTCCATGTCCCGCAGTCGCTCCATGTCCCGGCGGTCGCGCTTCGTGGGGCGGCCCGTGCCCCGGTCCCGTACGCCGGCGGGGGCGACCGCCTCGCGGGGTGGCGGGGGAGGGCTGTTGTCGACGTAGCACTCGACGGCGACCGGCGGGCCGACGCGTTTGCGGATGACGCGCTTGACCACGACGACGTGCTCACGGCCGCCCGCGTGGCGCAGCCGCACCTCGTCGCCCACGCGCACGCCGTAAGCGGGCTTCACACGCACGCCGTTGACCCGTACATGGCCGCCCTTGCAGGCCGCCGCGCCCATCGAGCGGGTCTTGACCAGGCGTACGGACCAGATCCAGGCGTCGACGCGCACGGAACCCTCGCCCGCGCCCGCCGCGCCGCCGTTGTCCTTGCCGCCGCCCGAAGTCTCCGAAGCCATGCCTCGACTTTAGTGCCTGTCCGATGGGTCCTGCCGGGGTCGCGACCCCTGGCACGCGCATCTGCGGCGTTGTCGTCGGTTGCCAACGCTCCGCGTTGTCGCCCTCCTCCGCCTTGCAGCTGCACGCACCAGGGCCCGCTCGGCCCTGCTGAATCGGCACCCGGCGCGAAGACCGGCCCGACCCATCGGACAGGCCCTAGTGCCTGTCCGGCGGCCGGGACCGGGACAAGGGCCGGTGCGGCAGCAGTGCGGCATCGCCGGGCGCACGGCGAGCCGTCCGGGAAGCACCCGTCCCCTGGTCCGATAATTCGGGCTGATCGCCGCAAAGCTGGACGAAGAGCGAGGGGTGCCGACCATGAAGCCCGAAGACACTGTCGACGACCTGATGGACACGCTGCGTGCCGACCTCGAGCGGCTCGCCGTGATCCCATCGATCGCCTTCCCCGGCTACCCGGCAGAACCGGTGTTCGCGGCGCACGATCTGCTCGTCGAGCTGCTGCGGGGTGTGGGGGTGCCCACCGTCGAGCGGCTCGATCTGCCGAACACCGCGCCCGTGATCTACGGCGAGATCCCGCCGCCGAGCCCCGATGCGCCCACGGTCCTGCTCTACGGCCACTACGACGTCCAGCCGCCCGGCGACCAGGGCCTGTGGAAGTCGCCGCCCTTCGAGCCGACGCCCATCGAGGGCGGTCTGCGGGCCCGTGGCATCGCGGACGACAAGTCCAATGTCATCGCGCACCTGGGGATGCTGCGCGCGTACGACGGGCGGCCGCCCGTCGGGATCAAGATCGTCATCGAGGGGCAGGAGGAGTACGGCAGCACTTTCGACGAGTATCCGCCCACCGACCCGGAGCGGTTCGCCTGCGACGCCATGGTCGTCGCCGACCTCGGCAATCTCCGGCCCGGCACCCCCACCCTCACCACCGCGCTGCGCGGCGCCTCCGAAGTGGTCGTCGAGGTGCGCACCCTCGAAGAGCCGCGCCACAGCGGGGAGTTCGGTGGTGCGGCGCCTGATGCCCTGGTCGTACTCCTCAAGGCGCTTGCCACGCTCCACGACGTACACGGGGATGTGGCCGTGGAAGGGCTGCGGCGTGAGGAATGGAGCGGCACGAGTTACACCGAGGAGGAGTTCCGCGAGCTCGCCGGGGTGCTCGACGGGGTGCCGCTCATCGGCAGCGGCGGCCTCGGGGAGCGGCTCTGGAGCGGCCCCGCGATCACCGTCATCGGCCTGGACGCGCCCGGCGTGGAGCACGCCGCCTCGGCCGTCGTGCCGTACGCCAAGGCCAAGCTGAACCTGCGCTTCCACCCGCGTCAGGACCCGAAAGACGCGCAGGCCAAGCTGGTCGACCATCTGCGCTCGCTCAAGCCGTTCGGGGTCCCGCTCACCGTCACGCCCGGCGACACCGGCCCCGGCTACGAGGCGGCCACCGGCGGCCCCGCCTACCGTGCCGCGCGCGCCGCGCTCAAGGAGGCCTGGGGCGAGGAGACCTCGTTCGTCGCGACCGGCGGCTCCATCCCGCTGGTCAACGGCCTGGCGAAGGCGGCACCCGGCGCGGAGGTGCTGCTCTTCGGCGCCCAGGACAGCATGTGCAATCTGCACGCCCCGAACGAGCGCGTCCTCTTCTCCGAGCTGCGCAACACGGTCGTCGCGATGTGCGCCTTCGTCCGCGAGTACGCCGCCGGCTTCCCTGCGGGAGGCGGCGCCGCGTGAGCACGACCGGCACAGACCCCGAGCCGGAAACTGAAGAGCCCGCGCGGAAAAGGAAGTTCACCTTCCCCAGCGCGCTGACGGTCCTCGCGATCGTCACCGTGGCCGTCTGGCTGCTCGCCTTCCTCATCCCGTCCGGCCAGTACGACCGCAATGAATCGGGCGCCCCCGTCCAGGGCACCTACCACCGGGTCGACTCCGGCCAATTGTTCGTCGACCGTCTCAACGACCTCTTCCTGGCCCCGGTCAACGGCCTCTACGGCATCCAGGACGAGAAGACCTCGCTGGTCGCGCCGGACAACGTCGGCGCGCTGTACGGGAGTGCGGGTGTCTTCCTCTTCGTACTCGCCATCGGCGCCTTCATCACCGTCGTCTTCGCCACCGGCGCGCTCGACCGCGGCATCGGGCGGCTCGCGCACCGGCTGCGCGATCGCGGGGCGCTGCTCATCGCCGGCGTCATGGTCGTCTTCTCCGTCCTTGGCACGGTCGAGGGCTTCGCGGAGGAGACGCTGGGCTTCTACGGCCTGATCGTGCCGCTGATGCTCGCGCTCGGCTACGACCGCATGACCGCCGTCGGCGCGATCATCCTCGGCGCGGGCGTCGGCGTCCTGTGCTCGACGGTGAACCCCTTCGCGACGGGCGTCGCCTCGTCCGCCGCCGACATCTCGCTCGGCGACGGCATCGTCCTTCGCTTCGCGATGTGGATCGTGCTGACGGCCGTGACGGTCGCCTACGTCATCCGCTATGCCAGGCGCGTCCAGCGGAACCCGGAGCGCTCGCTCTCCGGGTTCCTGCCCGGCGACCGGGACCATGAGCAGGCATCGGCGGGGGCGAGCGAGGTGCCCGAGCTCACCGGCCTGCACAAGGCGGTGCTCATCGCGACCGCGCTCGTCTTCGCCTTCATGATCTTCTCGGTGGTGCCCTGGTCGAGCGCGCTCACGGGCAAGGCCGACGCCACGCCCTACGGCTTCGAACTCGGCTGGTCCTTCCCGCAGTTGGCCGCCCTGTTCCTTTGTGCGGCGGTGCTCGTCGGGCTCGTCGCGCGGATGGGGGAGCAGAAGCTCAGCTCGACGATCATCCAGGGCGCGGCCGACTTCGTCTCGCCGGCGCTGGTCATCCTGCTGGCCCGCGGCGTCACGACGATCATGAACAACTCGAAGATCACGGACACGGTGCTTCACTCGATCGAGGGGGTGGTCAAGGGCACGTCGTCGGGCCTGTTCGCGATCATCGTCTTCATCGTGAACCTGCCCCTCGCCTTCCTGATCCCCTCCACCTCCGGGCACGCCACCCTCGCCATGCCGATCCTCGCCCCGCTCGCCGACTTCGCCGGGGTCTCGCGCGCGGTCGTCGTCACGGCGTGGCAGTCGGCAAGCGGCTGGATGAACCTGTGGGTGCCGACCACGGCGGTGACCATCGGCGGCGTCGCCCTTGCGAAGGTCGGCTACGACAGGTACCTGCGGTTCGTGTGGCCGCTGCTGGCCGTCCTGTCCGTGCTGATCTGCGGGTTCGTGGCGCTGGGTGCGGCGGTGACATGACTGCGGGGCCGTCGGGTCCGTCGGGTCCGGGTCCAGGCGGCCAGTAAACTCCACGGCTGTGGCGGACACCCAGTACGAAGACCTGTTGCGGCTTGCACTCACCTCCGGGACGGCCAAGGCCGACCGGACGGGCACCGGCACCCGGAGTATCTTCGGGCACCAACTGCGCTATGACCTGGCGCAGGGGTTCCCGTTGGTCACGACCAAAAAGGTGCACCTCAGGTCCATCGTGTACGAGCTGCTGTGGTTCCTGCGCGGCGACTCGAACATCGGCTGGCTGCACGAGCACGGCGTCACCATCTGGGACGAGTGGGCCGATGCGAACGGCGAGCTCGGCCCGGTCTACGGCGTGCAGTGGCGCTCCTGGCCCACCCCGGACGGCAGGCACATCGACCAGATCAGCGAGGTCCTCGACACGCTGCGCCGCGACCCGGACTCCCGCCGCATGATCGTCTCCGCCTGGAACGTCGCCGAGCTGGCCGAGATGGCGCTCGCGCCGTGTCACGCCTTCTTCCAGTTCTACGTCGCCGACGGCAAGCTCTCGTGCCAGCTGTACCAGCGCAGCGCGGACCTGTTCCTCGGCGTCCCGTTCAACATCGCCAGCTATGCCCTGCTCACGCACATGGTGGCGCAGCAGGTCGGCCTCGAACCGGGCGACTTCATCTGGACCGGCGGCGACTGCCACATCTACGACAACCACGTCGAGCAGGTGACCGAGCAGCTCTCGCGCACCCCGTTCGAGTTCCCCGAGTTGCGTCTGCGCCGAGCCGACTCGCTCTTCGACTACGCCTATTCCGATGTGGAAGTCCTCGGCTACCGGCACCACCCGGCCATCAAAGCCCCGGTCGCGGTATGAACGTCGGGCTGATCTGGGCGCAGACCCTGGATGGCGTGATCGGCGCGGGCAACGCGATTCCGTGGCGAGTGCCTGAGGACATGGCGCATTTCAAGGCGACCACCCTCGGTCATCCGGTGGTGATGGGGCGCAGGACATGGGATTCGCTGCCCGCGCGATTCCGTCCGCTGGCCGGCAGGCGCAACATCGTGGTGACGCGCGACCCGCAGTGGGTGGCCGAAGGCGCGGAGCGCGCCGGGTCCATCGCCGAGGCGCTGGAACTCGCGGGCGAGCCACTGGACCCGGCCGCCCCTGCCACGGCCTGGGTCATCGGCGGCGGTGAGATCTACCGTGCCGCCTTGGAACACGCCACGGTGCTCTCGGTGACGGAGGTCGACTCGCCGGTGAACGGTGACGTCTACGCCCCGACACCGGGCCCGACGTGGAAAGTCGTCGAGGACAAGGGCTGGCAGTCCTCGACGTCCGGACTGCGCTACCGCATCCGCACCTACACCCGGTGACAGTCCAACCGCGACAGCGGCATCAAGGAGTCACGCGTCAGCCCTGTTCCTCGCCGAAGAGATGCCGCACCGTCGAGCGGTAGTTGGTCCGGACGTGGGCCAGCGCCACTTCCCGTGCGCGCCCCGCGTCCCCCGACGCCACCGCCTCGTACAGCTCACGGTGTTCCGCGAGCAGGTGCGTCCACTCCTCGTTGCGGCGCGTCATCCAGCGCAGGCGGCCGTCGACCGGTTCCATGACGGACGTCAGCAGGCTGTTGCCCGCCATCGCCAGGATGCGGTCGTGGAAGCGGGTGTTGATGTCCGTGATCGCCTCGGCGTCCGCCGTGCGGGTCGCCTCCGCCGCGCTGTCGAGGAGGGCCGAAAGCTCCGCGAGGCCCTCCTCGGTGGCCCGCTGCGCCGCGCGTCCCGCGGCGAAGACCTCCAACGCCTCGCGCAGTTCGAAGAGTTCGGTCACATCGGTGCGGGTGAGGCGGCGCACCACGGTCCTGCGCGGGGTCTCGAAGGTGATGAAGCCCTCGGCGACCAGGGCCCGGATCGCCTCGCGCACCGGGACCCTGGACACCCCCAGGCGGTCGGCGAGTTCCCGTTCGACCAGGCGGTCGCCCGGGCCGAGGCGTCCGGCGATGATTTCCTGCCGCAGCTCGGCGAGCACGCGTTCGCGTACGGCGCCCAGCGGCTGCTCCACGGTCGTCATGGGGTCCATCATTGCCGAACCCCGCATCGATTTACCGATTCGTAACCGTACGGACATTGCCGGGCGCCGCTGGGGGCGGGAACATGACGGCACCTTTGGTATACCAAACTTTGGTATACCAAAGGTGCCGCACCTCCGTCCCCTTCGCAGGAGGCCCCGTGTCCCTCACCCAGCGCGCCGACGCCCCCGGCGCCGCGACCGACTTCGTGCCCGATCCCCGCCTCACCAACGAAGACCTCGCCCCCACCGCCGAGCGCAAGTGGAAGGTCTTCGACCTCTTCGCGCTGTGGATGTCCGACGTCCACAACCTCGGCAACTACACCTTCGCCGCAGGCCTGTTGGTGCTCGGGCTCAACGTCTGGCAGATTTTCACCTCGCTGCTCGTCGGCTTCGTGCTGATCTACGTCGGAATGAACATGATGGGACGCATCGGCCAGCGCCACGGCGTGCCGTTCCCCGTGGTCAGCCGCATCAGCTTCGGTGTCTGGGGCGCCAACATCCCCGCCCTGATCCGGGCCGTGATCGCCATCATGTGGTACGGAATCCAGACCTATCTGGCCTCCATCGCGGTCAATGTGATGCTCGTCGCCGCCTTCCCGGGCCTGGAGTCGTGGACCGAGGGCTCCTTCCTCGGCCTTCACGCGCTCGGCTGGTGTTCCTTCGTCGCCCTCTGGCTGGTGCAGGGGCTGATCATGACCCAGGGCATGGAGTCCGTACGGAAGTTCCAGGACTTCTGCGGGCCCGCCATCTGGGTCGTGATGATCGCCCTCGCCGTGTGGATCCTCTGGAAGGCCGGCTGGACCATCTCGCTCACCAGCACCCCGAACCCGGTCTCCACCGGTGAGCAGGTGCGGCAGTGGTTCGGCGCCATCGGGCTCATCCTCGCCACCTACGGCACGCTGATGCTGAACTTCTGCGACTTCTCGCGCTTCGCCCCCGACTACCGCACCGTCAAGCGCGGCAACTTCTGGGGCCTTCCCATCAATTCGACCGCCTTCGTGATCCTCTCCGTCATCGTCACCGCGGGCAGCCTCGAGGTCTTCGGGAAGGCCATCACCGACCCCGCCGAGCTGGTCGCCGAGATCGGCAACACCTGGGTGCTGATCTTCGGGGCGCTCACCTTCGCCGTCGCCACGATGGGCGTGAACATCGTCGCCAACTTCGTCTCGCCCGCGTACGACCTGGCCAATGTCTGGCCGCAGAAGATCACCTTCAAGATCGGCGGACTCATCTCCACGGTCGCCGCGCTCCTCGTCACGCCGTGGAACCTGTACTCCAACCCGACCGTCGTGAACTACTTCCTCGGTGGTCTCGGCGCCTTCCTCGGGCCGCTGTTCGGCATCATCGCCGTCGACTACTTCTGGGTGAAGCGCGGACGCATCGACACCGAGGCGCTCTTCAAGGCCGAGCCGGGATCGCCGTACTACTACAAGAAGGGTGTCAACCCCAAGGCGCTCGCGGCCTTCCTGCCGACGGCGGGCTTCGCGGCCGTGTGTGCGCTGGTGCCGTTCTTCGACTACGTGGCCCCGTACTCCTGGTTCATCGGTACGGCCACGGCCGCGCTGCTGTACGGCGCGCTGTGCCGCTCGGAGCGGACCGCCCAGCCAGTGGAGGCCGCCGAGCCCGCGGTGGAGGGCTAAGTGCGCATTGTCGTCACCAACTGCAACACGACGCGGTCGATGACCGAGGAGATCGTGCGCGGTGCCCGGGACGCGGCCGCCCCGGGCACCACGATCACCGGGCTCACCCCCGCCTGGGGCCCCGAGTCCGCCGAGGGGTGGCTCGACAGCCATCTCTCGGCGGCCGCCGTCCTCGACACCCTGCGTGCGTACGACGATGCGTACGACGCCGTGGTCATGGCCGGGTTCGGCGAGCACGGACGCGAGGGCGCCCGGGAGCTGCTCGACGTGCCCGTCGTCGACATCACCGAGGCCGCCGCCCATCTGGCCTGTCTGCTCGGGCGGCGGTACGGCGTCGTCACCACGCTCGACCGGGCCCGTGGCCAGATCGAGGACAGCCTGCACGCGGCGGGCGTCGCGCAGAACTGCGCGGCCGTCGTCGGCACCGGGCTCGGCGTCCTCGACCTGGGGGACGAGGAGGCCACCCTGCGCGCCTTCCTCGGTGCCGCCGGGCGGGCGCGCGACGCGGGGGCCGAGGTCCTGGTGCTCGGCTGCGCCGGGATGACCGGGCTGCAGGAGAAGGTCGGCGCCGCCCTCGACATGCCCGTGGTCGACGGGGTCGCCGCCGCCGTGAAGCTCGCCGAGTCGCTCGTCGGGCTCGGCCTGACCACCAGCCGGATCGGCGGGTACGCCAAACCCCTGCCGAAGAGGCGCACTTGGGCGCCGCCGTCGGAGTGATATTAGGGAACGATCTGTCGTACGACCGGCGGGGGACGGCGCCCCGCGCGGGCCGGACGACTCCAGACTCCGTGCAATGCGCCGGGAAGGTCCGGCGCCGAGCAACTGGAGGTGCCCGGTGTCGCAGCCGACCGTCCGGTCCGACGGGGCCAGGCCCCGTCCCCGCGCCGCCCTTCGCCGTACCGTCCGCTCCGGGCTCCTGGCCGCAGCGCTGCTCCTTGGCGCGGCGGCGAGCGGCTGCGCTGGGGCGCCCGGGGCTTCTGTGACTTCCGGGACTTCCGGTGCTCCCGGTGTGTCCGGGGCCGCGCCGCAGGACACCGCCTTCTGGGTCGAACCGGACAGCGCCGCCGCCCTTCAGGCGGCCGAGTGGCGACGCCAGGGCCACACCTCCGAAGCACTGCTCATGGACCGCATCGGCGGCCGCGCCCAGGCCGTGTGGCTGGCCGACGAGCGGCCGGGGAAAAGGGTCCGCGCGGTCACGGAGGTGGCGGCCGCCGCGGGGCGCGTCCCCGTACTCGTCGCGTACTACATTCCGCACCGCGACTGCGGCGACTACTCCGGGGGTGGCGCGGCGAGCGCGATGGAGTACCGGCTGTGGATCGAGGAGTTCGCGGCGGCCATCGGCGACCGTGCCGCGTACGTCGTCGTCGAACCGGATGCCGTCGCGCAGGAGGTGGCGGGCTGCGAGATGGCCGACGCCGAGGAGCGGTACGCACTGCTCGCGCACGCCGTCGACCGCCTCAAGGCCCGCCCGAACACCAAGGTGTACCTCGACGCGGGCAACACCGACTGGATCCCCGACGAGGAGCGCCTGGTCACCCCGCTGCGGCAGTCCGGGATCGCCAAGGCCGACGGCTTCGCGCTCAACGTGTCCAACTACCAGACCGACACGGTCAGTTCGGAGTACGGACATCGCCTCGCGGACCGCATCGGCGGCGCCAAGCACTTCGTCGTCGACAGCAGCCGCAACGGCAACGGCCCCTACACCGGTCACGGATTGACCTGGTGCAACCCGCCGGGACGCGCCCTCGGCACCCCGCCCACCACCCGCACCGGCGACCCCGCGCTCGACGCCTATCTGTGGATCAAGCGCCCCGGTGAGTCCGACGGAACATGCCGGGGCGGCCCGCGCGCCGGGCAGTGGTGGCCGCAGTACGCTCTGGGCCTCGCGAGCAGGGCGCTGGAGCTGAGCGCTCCGCCGAGTGCTCCGCCGAGCTCTCCGCTGAGCGCTCCGCCGAGCTCTCCGCCGAGCTCTCCGCTGAGCCCTCCGCCGTCCGCGGACAAAGGGAGACGACCATGACAGGGACGGCCCCGCAGGACCCGCAGGACTTGGAGGACCCGCAGAACCCGGAGAACGAGGGCGACAGCGCACTGCGGGCCTGGCGGACCATCGGGCCGCTGATGGACCTGATCACCCCCATGGCTCTGCGGACGGCCGCCACGCTGGGCATCGCCGACCTGATCGCCGACGGCTCCGGGCGGACCGACGACCTCGCCCGGCGCTCGGGGACCGATCAGGACGCGCTCGGCCGGATGCTCCGGCACCTGGTGTGCCACGGCGTCTTCACCGAGCCTGAGCCCGGGCGCTTCGGGCTCAACGGCACCGCGGAGCTGCTGCGTTCCGGTCATCCGGCACAGCTGCGGCGCTGGCTCGACCTCGATGGATTCGGCGGCACGATGGACTTGGCGTTCACCGGCCTGATGCACACCGTCCGCACCGGCGAGCCCGCCTGGGAGCAGGTCTTCGGCGCCCCGTTCTGGCCCTATCTGGCGGCGCATCCGGACATGGCGGCCTCCTTCGACGCCACCATGTCGTCCGGCGCGGCTTTCGTGGCGGACGCGGCCCGAGGCCACGACTGGTCCACGGCCCGGCACGTGACCGATGTCGGCGGCGGAGTCGGCGCGCTGCTCGCCGAGGTGCTCGAAACCCACCCGGGCCTGCGGGCCACCCTGCTCGACCTCCCGGAGACCGCCGAGCGGGGCCGGGAGTTCCTCGCCGCGCGCGGTCTCACGGACCGGTGCGAGATCGTCGGGCAGAGCTTCTTCGACCCGCTGCCCGCCGGTTCGGACGTGTACATCCTCAGCGGAGTGGTGCACGACTGGGGCGACACGCAGGCCCGGGCCGTCCTGCGCCGGTGCGCGGAGGCGGCCGGGGAGCACGGCCGGGTCGTCGTCATCGAGACGTCGGCCGACGACCCGGCGTCCTTCGCGGAGATGGACCTGCGCATGCTGGTCCTCGCGGGCGGCCGGGAGCGCAGCGTCGACGAGTACGCGGCCCTGGCCTCCGACAGCGGGCTGCGCGTCGCGGGCGTACACACGACACCGCTGGGCCAGGTGATCCTTGACTGCGTCGCGCGGTCGGCCGCGGCCCCGTAAGGGGCGCGGGGAACTGCGCGACCAGCCCCCACCGGCCCGCGGGTTCAGAACTGCCCTCCCCGCCGAGCGCTCAGCGGGCCGCCTCGGGCCCGGCGGATGGCTCCGGCACGACAGCCGTGGCGGTGATCTCCACCAACTGGCCGGGGTACCCGAGGCACGTGGTGCCGAGGAGCGTCGACGTGTGCGGGCCCGCGTGCAGGGCGGAGGCGCGGACGACCTCCCACGCCTTGGTCAGTACGCCGGGTTCGTCGCCGACCACGTACACCGTGCTGGCCACCACCTGGGACAGATCGCTGCCGATCGCGCGCAGCGCCTCGTCGAGGTTGGCGATGACCTGAGCGGTCTGGCGGGGCACGTCGCCCTCCCCGACGAGGTTCCCCTCGGCGTCGAGCGGCACCGAGCCCGCCATGAAGGCGAGGCGGGCGCCTGCTTCGACGACGGCCGCGTGGGCGTATCCGGGAGGCGGAAAGAGGGTGGGGACTACGGTTCGGTGGGTGGTGGTCATGCCTCTGATCGTGGGGGAGCCGGGCGGTCGTACGCATCCGAATTGCGGGTGGCCAGAAGGCGGGCGGGCAATTCGGTTGCCGTGGGCGGAGCCCGCTGTAAAGATCGCCGCCATGCCTCTCTTCCCCGCGCATGACGGCTCGGACCTCGCCCATCACGTGTACGGCGACGGTGCGCCGCTCATCTGCCTGCCCGGCGGCCCGCAGGACTCCGTGTACCTCGGTGAGCTCGGCGGTCTGTCCGCGCACCGGCAATTGATCATGCTGGACATCCGGGGCACGGGGGAGTCCGCGCTGCCGCAGGACCTTGCCGCCTGCCGGTGCGACCGCCTGGTCGACGACGTCGAGGCCCTGCGGGAGCACCTCGGGCTCGACCGCATCGATCTGCTGGGGCACAGCGCGGGCGCGAATATCGCCGTCCAGTACGCGGCCCGGTACCCCGAGCGGGTCGGCAGGCTCGTCCTGGTCACGCCGAGCACCAGGGCCGTCGGCGTCGCGATCGACGGTGCGACCCGGCGCGAGACCGCGCTGCTGCGCAAGGACGAGCCCTGGTTCCCGGAGGCCTTCGCGGCCCTCGAAGCCATCGTGTCCGGCAACGCCACGGCGGACAGCTGGCAGGCCATCGCGCCCTTCTCGTACGGCAAGTGGGACGCGGCGGCGCAGGCGCATCAGGCTGCGGAGGCGGGCCAGCAGAACCCGGCCGTCACCGAGGCCTTCGGCGCCGAGGGTGCGTTCGAGCCCGACGTCACGCGCGCGGCGCTTGCCGAGTTCGGGGCTCCGGTCCTGGTGGTCGCGGGGGAGTTCGACCTCGGCGCGCCGCCGTCCGCCGTGTCCGAAGTCGCCGCGCTGTTCCCGGATGCGACGTTCGTCGTGCGGCCGGGCGCGGGGCACTTTCCGTGGCTCGACGACGCGGAGGGGTTCGTCGCGCCCGTCGCGGAGTTCCTCGCGTGAGGGACCGACCTCGTGCGGGGTCAGCGCACCGCGGACGGTGAAGTGCCGCCCTCGACAAGGAGGTTCGGCTTCCCTTCGCCGTCCGCCCGTGTCGTCCAGATGTCCTGCTTGCGGCCCTCCTCGCCGGGCAGCGCGTACGCGAGGGTGTCGTCGTCGAGCCATGCCGCCTGGTCGTCGACGTTGCGGGACTCGGCGAGCGGGCGCTCGCGCATCGTCCGCAGGTCGAGCACGTACAGGCGCCACGGGTCCGAAGTGCCCTTCCGTACACGCTTCTTGAAGGCGATGCGGGTGTTGTCGGGGGAGAGGGACGGGCACTCGACGTTGGTGCGCAGGGTGCGCGCCGCCCACTTCTTCATGTCGCCCTGGACGAGGTACGTCTTGCCCTTCGTCGAGACGGTCGCGTAGAAGCGGTTGTCGTCCTCGGCGAAGGTGACGCCCCAGTAGTTGACGTCGGGGGAGTGGTAGCGCCGGCCGTCCAGGGTGAGGGGGATCTCCTCCATGTTCTTGATGAGATAGCCGCTGCGGGTGTCCAGGATCGATGTTCGGGTGGAGAAGGACGAGCCCGCGTAGGAGTCGCCGGTCGCGAACATCGTCCACGACAGCATCCGGCCCGATGCCGAGACCCGGGCCCGGTTGGGGATTCCGGTGAGCGCGATACGGCGCTTCTCCTTGAGCCTGTCGTCCAGGACCAGGGCGTACGACTTGGGCGGGATGCCCGAGCGGCGCTGCAGGCACACGGCGGTGCCCCCGGCGGCGTAGAAGCGCTCGCAGGAGGGGCCGCCGGTGGTGCGCGGGCCCTTGCCCGACGGCATGGCGGTGCGGGCGACGCGGCCCGCACCCGCCTCCGAGCTGCGGAAGTACAGCTGCCCGGTGTCGAGGGCGAACTCCGATGAGGCCGCGGCCGGTTGGGCGCGCCCGGCGGCGTGCAGCGTGTAGGCGACGGCGACCGTGGCGAGGACGGCCGCCGCCACCGACACGGCGACGATCCGGGCGCGGAGGGAGCGTGGAGGCGCGGTCATGCCTGCCCTTCGGGGACTTCGGGGATTTCGGGGATTTCGGTGCGGACGATCGGACGCTCGGCGCGCGGGAGCAGCAGCGCCGCCCCGGCGAGCGCCACCGTGAGGGCGAGCACCGCGCAGGTCAGCGCGGGGCCGATGCCCCACAGCGTCCACGCCGCGCCGAAGCCCGCCGCGGCGACCAGACGGGCGAGGGCCTGGCCCGTCTGGAGCACCGCCATGCCGCTCGCCCTGCGCCCCTGCGGAAGCACGGGCGTGGCGAGCGCCATCAGGACGCCGTCGGTGGCGGCGTAGAAGATGCCGATCAGCAGCAGTACGCCGATCAGCAGGGCCCAACCGTCGGTGGGGCAGAGCAGCAGGACGTACCCGCCGAGCAGCGCGGCGTGCCCGGCCAGGAAGGGGACGCGGCGGCCCACGCGGTCGGCGAGCCGCCCCGCGGGCACCGCGAGCAGCAGATAGACGGCGGCGGCACCCAGGGGCAGCAGCGGGAACCAGCTGACCGCGAAGTCGAGCCGCCGCTGGAGCAGCAGATACAGGAAGGCGTCGCCGATGGTGGCCGCGCCAAGGAGCGCCGCCGCCCCGAGGACGCGCCGGAACGCGCGGACGCGCAGGAGGTCAACGACCCTGCCCCGCTCGGTCTTTGACGGATCCGGTGGTGCCATTGCCAGGCACGCGTCGTGGCGGCCCGGTACGAACGCCACCAGCATCAGCACACCGAGCAGCCCGAAGCAGAAGCTGACCACGAACACGGCGTCGTACGCGTCCGCCGTGGCCCACAGCAGCGCGAACGCGGCGAGCGGACCGAGCAGCGCGCCCGTCGTGTCCATCGCGCGGTGCACGCCGAAGGCGCGGCCGAGGGCGTCCGGCGGGCTGCTGAGCGAGATCAGCGCGTCGCGCGGCGCGGTGCGTACGCCCTTGCCGATGCGGTCCGCCGCGAGCGCCGCGCCGATCCCGGCCGTGGCGCCGCCCGCGAGGAGCAGGCCGAGCCGGGACAGCGCGGAGAGGGCGTAGCCGCCGCCCGCGACGAGCTTGTGCCGGCCGCCGCGGTCGGCGGCGTAACCGCCGAGGAGCCGTACGACGGCGGTGACGCCGTTGTAGAGACCGTCGAGGAAGCCGAACTGGAGGGGGGACAGGCCGAGTTGGAGCACGAAATAGAGCGGAAGGACCGCCGTGACCATCTCGGATGAGATGTCGGTGACCAGGCTGACCGCGCCGAGGGCGAGGACGGGTCCGGCGACGCGGCCGCGCTTGGCCTTGGCCGTTGCCGCGACGTCCGCCACTTCGGGCTCGGCTTCGGGCTCGGCTTCGGCTTTGGCTTCGGTTTTGGCTTTGGCCTTGGCCTTCGCGACCGCGTCGGTGGATGCCAGATACATCCCGCCGGCTCAGTGGCACTCGTAGGACGGGCTGCTGTCCTTCGTCGCGCCGTCCGTGCCGACGAGGTCCCAGGAGAAGCCGGTGTCGGTGAAGTCCAGCTTCACCACGCCGAACGTCTCGGTGAGCCGCTTCTCGCTGTTGGGCTGCACTTCCTCGATCTTGTACGGGTTGGCGCCGCCCATGCCGCCGAGCAGCTCGACGATGCCGTTCTCGTCGGCCTCGCCGTCCGCGTTCTGCGGGGCGAACCGCTCGTAGTGGTGGTCGTGGCCGTTGAGCACCAGCTCGGCCTTGTTGTCGTGGAGCAGCTTCCAGATCGGCCTGCTGACCGGGTCGTTGCCGTGCTCGCCCGAGGAGAAGAGCGGGTGGTGCCAGTAAGCGGCCACGCACTTCTTGGAGTTGGCGGCGAGGTCGGCCTTGAGCCACTCGATCTGCGCGTCGTCGTCGAAGCTGTTGGAGTCGAGCGCGATGAAGTGCCAGTTGTCCTGGTCGTAGCTGTAGTAGCTCTCGCCCTTGGGGTAGGCGACGTCGCCGAAGTACGACTTGTAGCCCGCGAGCGCGCCCTCCGGGTCGTACGTCTCGTGGTTGCCCGGGGTCGGGCGGGTCTTGTCCTTGAAGGCGCCCCAGCTGGTGTCGTAGTACTTCTCGAAGTCCTGCAGCCGGGCGTCGTCGTACTGGTTGTCGCCCATCGTCATCACGAAGGACGGGTTGAGCTTCTCGACGAGCGCGGCGGTCTTGGGGTGCTCGCAGCCGCTGTCGCCCTCGGTGCACTGTTCGGCGATGTCGCCGGCGGCGACGGCGGTGAACGCGGCCTTCGCGTCCTTGCCGCTCTTGCCGCTCTTGCCGCCCGGCGCGGCGTCGGCCTCGTCGGCCGGGGACCAGAGGAGTACCCCGCCGACCAGAGCGAGCGAGGCGCCGGCGGCGAGGGGGATGGCCCAACGGGCCTTCTTTGTACGGGCCTTCTCTGTACGGGTGTTCATGGCGCGGGGGGTGGGCGGCATGTCCGTCTCCTAGATCGGCGTGGGGGGCCGTGAGCGGTGTGGGGACCGTTCCGCAGGCATCTTGTCGAGACGACATGTGCGCGTCAATAACGCGGGGCGAACTATTGTTAGGAAAGTTTCCTACCAGCGTTCATCCCGAGGTGGTCGACTTGCTGACTTAGGGTGGCGTTCGGGAATGACGTGAGGGTGGCTGAGGGTGAGCGAGGCGGTGAACGTGAGGGCGGTGCGGGTGCGGGACGCTGCCGCGGACGCCGACGACACCCTCGTGCCCCCGGGGGTCCGTGAGCTGCTGAGGTCCTGCGCTGCTGTCTTTCTGCCGGCCGAGGTGCCGCGGGAGGGCCGGGTTGCTTTCTGGGCGCCGGGTGGGGGGCTTCCGGGTGGGGCTCTTTCAGCTCGGGGTGTCGACGAGGGGCCTTCGGCCCAGGGTGCGTACCCGTGGCTTCCCCGCGCGGTCGAGGGTGAGATCCCCGTCGTACGCAGACACGGCAAGGGCGTCCGTACGCGCACCGTCCCCGCGCTGATCCTGCCCGTGGCGGACGCGCTGCCGCTGCTCCTGGGCGCCGAGCGGGCGTACGCGCACCCCGCCGTCGCCTGCTGGGCCGCCGCCGCCCGGCACGCGATGCACCTGGCGGCGCGAGGACGGCTGCTGCCCGGTCTTACCGGCGGTGATCTCGACGCTTGGCGGGCGGGACCCCTTGACGAGGCCGACGTCACGCAGCTGCGGGCGATCGCCGCCGCGCTGCCGGTCGAGGCGCACGCCGTACCGCTCCCCGGCAGCAAGCCCCTCCTGCTGCCCGAGCCGCTCGCCCTGGTCAGGGCCTTCGTCGACGCCGTGGTGGACGCCCTGCCCCGTACGCCCGCCGCGGCGCACGCGGTCGGCGCGCCCTTCGCCGCGCGCGAGCCACAGCGGCTGCCGGGCGCGCGGGAGTGGGCCGCAGAGGTGGCGGCCGGGATGGACACCGGGGTGCGGGTTTCGCTGCGGCTCGATCTGCGGACGCACGAGGTGTTCGACAGGGCGGACCCCGCCGAAGGCGAGGCCTCCGCCGGCGGCGAGGGCGCGGCCGCGGCGGTGGTTCAGGTGCACAGCCTCGCCGACCCCACGCTCGTCGCGGACGCCGCCCAACTCTGGGCGGGGGCCGATCACTTCGGGCCGCGCGCCCGCGTCGACACCCTCCTCGCCGTGCGCCGCGCCGCCCGCGTCTGGCCGCCGCTCGCCCGGCTCCTCGAACGTCCGCTGCCGGACGTACTGCCGCTGAGCGAGGAGGAGTTGTACGAACTGCTCGGCGCGGCCGCGGCCCGCCTCGGCGCGGCGGGCGTCGCCGTGCACTGGCCCCGCGAGCTGACGCGCGGCTTGACGGCGACGGCCGTCGTACGCCCCGCGCCCGGCACGGCGGCCGACAACTTCGACTTCTTCAAGACCGAGCAACTCCTCGAATTCCGCTGGCAGTTGGCGCTGGGGGCCGATGGGTCCGATGGGTCCGATGGAGCAGCCGGGGCCGGTGATCCGCTCACCGAGGCCGAGATGGACGTCCTCGCGGAGGCGCACCGCCCCGTCGTCCGCCTCCGCGACCAGTGGGTCCTGGTCGACCCCGAACTCGTACGCAAAGCACGCAAGCGGGACCTGGGCCTGCTCGATCCGGTGGACGCGCTGTCCGTCGCGCTGACGGGCGGGGCCGAGGTGGACGGCGAGCGGGTCGATGCCGTGCCGGTCGGCGCCCTCGCCCGGCTGCGGGAACGCCTGACCGACGAGCTGCGCCCCGTTGCGCAGCCGCCCGCCCTGGCCGCGACCCTGCGCGACTACCAACTCCGGGGCCTGGCCTGGCTGGACCGGATGACTTCCCTCGGCCTCGGCGGCTGCCTCGCCGACGACATGGGCCTCGGCAAGACGGTCACCCTGATCGCCCTCCACCTGCACCGCGCCCGCCCCGAGCCGACCTTGGTGATCTGCCCGGCCTCACTGCTCGGCAACTGGCAGCGGGAGATCGAGCGCTTCGCGCCCGGGGTGCCGGTGCGCCGCTTCCACGGCACGGGCCGCAGCCTCGACGGCGACCTGACGGGCGGCTTCGTCCTCACGACGTACGGCACGATGCGTACGAGTGCCCCCGAACTGGCCGCCCAGCCCTGGGGGTTGGTGGTCGCGGACGAGGCGCAGCACGTCAAGAACCCGCACGCGGCGACGGCGAAGGCGCTGCGCACGATCCCATCGGCGGCGCGCGTCGCCCTGACCGGCACCCCCGTCGAGAACAACCTCTCCGAACTCTGGGCCCTGCTCGACTGGACCACACCGGGCCTGCTCGGCCCGCTCAAGGCGTTCCGTGCGCGCTACGCCCGCCTGGTGGAGGGCGGTGAGACCGCCGAGAACGAGGAGGCGATGGCCCGCCTGTCCCGCCTGGTCCGCCCCTTCCTTCTCCGCCGCAAGAAGTCCGACCCCGGAATCGCCCCGGAACTGCCACCGAAGACGGAGACGGACCACCCCGTCAGCCTCACCCGCGAACAGGCCTCGCTCTACGAGGCGGTCGTACGCGAAACCCTCGCCCACATCGAGGCATCCGAGGGCATCGCACGCCGAGGCCTGGTCATGAAGCTCCTGATGGCCCTGAAGCAGATCTGCAACCACCCGGCGCAGTACCTGAAGGACGCCGCGATCATGACCCGCGCAGGCCGCTCGCGCTCGGGCAAACTGGAACTCCTGGACGAACTCCTCGACACGATCCTCTCCGAGGACGGGGCGGTCCTGATCTTCACGCAGTACGTAGAGATGGCCCGCCTCCTCGAATCGCACCTCGCCTCGCGCGGCATCGGCACCCAGTTCCTGCACGGCGGTACGCCGGTGCCGCAGCGCGAGGCGATGGTGGACCGCTTCCAGTCGGGCGAGGCCCCGGTGTTCCTCCTCTCCTTGAAGGCGGCGGGCACGGGCCTGAACCTGACCCGCGCGGGCCACGTCATCCACTACGACCGCTGGTGGAACCCGGCGGTCGAGGACCAGGCAACGGACCGCGCCTACCGCATCGGCCAGACCCAGCCGGTCCAGGTCCACCGCCTGATCGCCGAGGGCACGGTGGAGGACCGCATCGCCGAACTCCTGGCCCACAAGCAGGCGTTGGCGGACGCGGTACTGGGCGGCGGCGAGGCGGCACTGACGGAACTGACGGATGCGGAGCTTTCGGATCTGGTGTCGTTGCGGAGGGCGGCGTGAGGGGCGGCTCCGCCGGGGGCGGGGGCGTAGGCGGTGCGGGCGGTGCCGGTGGAGCGCGGGCCGCCGCCCGCGCAGGGATTGTGCGGTCCGCTGCCGCTCGCTTGGGTGATGCGGGGGCGGCTGCCGAGAGCTCGGGTGATGCGAGGGCCGCCGCCCGCGCGGGCGAGGGCGTGGCTGAGGAGCGTCCTGGCGCCGGGGCCGATCGTGGGGGCGCGGGGGCTGACGCGTGTGGGGACGCAGGCGGTGCGGGGGGAGCGCGGGCCGCTGCCCGTGCGGGGATCGTGCGGTCGGCTGGTGGTCGTTCGGGTGGTGCGGGGGCGGCGGCTGGTGGAGCGCGGGATGCTGCCCGTGCAGGGATCGTGCGGTCTGCTGCCGCTCGCTCGGATCATGCGGGTGCGGGTGCGGGTGCGGGTGCGGGTGCGGGTGCGGCTGCCGAGCGCTCGGGTGATGCGAGGGCCGCCACCCGCGCGGGCGACGTGAGGGCCTCCTCCCGCCTGGGTGACACGTCGGCCTCCGCCTCCCGCCCGGGCGAGACGCGGGCCTCCGCCACCCGCACGGGTGGAGGCACCCGCACCGCCTCCACCCGCACCGGCGGCAACGGCCGCGTCTTCCCGTCGCTCCCTCAACACCCCGACCCCCAGGCCCCGTTCGCGACCTCCTGGTGGGGCAACGCCTGGATCGCCGCCCTGGAGGGCACATCGCTGGACGCGGGTCGCCTGGCCTGTGGCCGTGCCTACGCCCGTGAGGGCCACGTCGACACGATCACCGTCGCGCCGGGCCGCATCGTGGCGTACGTACACGGCAGTCGCCCGCGCCCCTACCGCGCCGAGATCCGCATGCGCACCCTCACCCCGGAGGACTGGGACACCTTCCTGGACGCGGTGGCCACGGAACCCGCGCACATCGCCGCGCTCCTGGACAAGGACATGCCGCACGCGCTGGCGGCCGCGGCGGAACAAGCTGATGTCCAACTCCTCCCCGGCCCCGGTGACTTGGTCCCGTCCTGCAGCTGCCCGGACCACGGCCGCCCCTGCAAGCACGCCGCGGCCCTGACCTACCAGACGGCCAGACTCCTGGACGCGGACCCCTTCGTACTTCTCCTCCTGCGCGGCGGGGACGAGGCGGCGCTCCTGGACGAACTGGCGCAGCGCAACGCGCGGGCGGCGGCCCGCGAGGAATCCGATTCCGCCGAGTCCGACACCGGCCCCGAGAACCTCCCCGGCACCCTGGCCCGGGAGGCCTTCGCCACGGACTACCGCCCCCCGCTCCCACCCCCGCTCGCCGCCCCCGCCCACCCGGGCGAACCCCCGCTCCTCCCCTCACTCCCCGGCGCCCCCGACTCCACATCCCTGGAGTTCCTGGCAACGGACACAGCGGCCCGAGCCCACGCCTTCCTCACCACAGGCGCGGACCCCTTCGCGGCGGCTGACCCCTGGCACGACGCGGTACGCCTGGCCGCATCACACCCCGGCCTCACAGGACGCCGCAGCTTCAGCCGCCAATTCGCCGAACTGGCAAGGGCGGTGGGCCACACCCCCACCGACCTCTCCCGCGCGGCGGCGGCCTGGCGCCAGGGCGCGGAGGAGGGCCTGTCCGTACTGGAATCCCCCTGGGACCCCCCGGCGGGCCCCTTCGACCGAGCCCGAGGCGCCCTCATCACGGCAGACCTCCCCCGCATGACAATCCACCGCAACCACCTCACCAACGCCTCCGGCTCCCTCCAACTCCGCTACGGGAGGGACGGCCGCTGGTACCCGTACCGAAGCGAGCCGGGGCGGGACGACTGGTGGCCGGAGGGCGAGGCGGATGTGGATCCGGTGGGGGCGGTGACGGGGGTGCTAGAGACCTAGGACCCCTTCGACACCCAGGTCAAGCGTTTCCTCGACTACACAGGCATGCCGGACGTCTACTCCCAGACGACGGCGGGCGAACTCCCGCTGCTCTTCATCGGCACCACCGCACCGGCGGTGAACGGCACCAACCCGCCCTTCGTGACGCTCGGTTCCTCCCAGCTCTCCTGGCTGGACAGCGCCCTCAAGTCCCACGCGGACAAACCCTACGTACTGATCTTCAGCCACCACGTCCTGCCCGGATCGGTGTCCGGGACGACGGGGCCGGACGCCGCCCGTTTCTACGATCAGGACTTCGTCGACGAAGCCGTCCTGCTCACGATCCTCGGCGCGCACCCGAACGTCGTCTTCTTCTCCGGGCACACCCACTGGGACCTCAACCGCTCGGACTGGGCGGCGAAGAAGATCGTCGAGGGCGGCGACCCGAAGGGCTTCGCCGTCGTCAACACCGGCTTCATCCAGACCATGTACGGCCCCGACGGCAACGGCGGCGAGAAGCCGGGCTCGGGCGCGGAGTCGCAGGGTCTACGCGTACTCCTCGGGAGCGACGGCAAACTCACCGTCGAATCCCGCGACTTCAAGGCCAACAAGCTGATCCGTACGTTGGCCGTCTGACGGCGGCGCGCGTTACGCCCTGGCGGTCAGGTGGTCGAGCAGACCGGCGGCCGCCGGGTAGGGCCGTTCGAGGGGCAGCAGGCGTCCCGCGGCGGTCAGATCGTTCTCGCGTACGAGAGCGTGGACGCTGTGGGCCAGTTCGGTGACGTCAGTGATCGACACCGTCCACTCGTCCGCGTACCGCCGCGCCGCGTCGCCCGCCAGGCCGAGCTGGAGGGAGCGGTGCGGGAGCGGGTTCAGGTGGAGGTCGCGTTCCGGGTCCCACTGGACTCGGGTCGGCGCCTGCTTCAAGTCGCGCTTCCAGGCGGCGGCGTCGGCGTGGACCCCGTGCGCGTAGTGCGAGAGGCAGGCGTGGCGCAGGGCCCATTCGAAGCCCTCGCGGGTGATCTCGACGGCCAGGACGGTCTGTTGGTCCTCCTTGGTGGCCCAGCCGCAGCGGTACATCATCCAGAGGAAGGACGGCTTGATCCACGTCATGCGGTCCCGCTTCCAGGAGGAGGGGAACCGGCCGGTGCGCGCCGCTGCCTCGCCGAGCCCGGGTGCGTACGCCTGGTAGACGGTGACCGTCGATTCCGTGTGCAAGGCGCGGATCTGGTGGCTCGGGGGTGCGGTGGTGGTGTCGTCGGTGCCGTTCATGGTCGCAAGCCTGAGGCCGGGCGTCCCTTGTCCGCCAGCGAATTGTCGGTGGCGGGCGTTACCGTGGAGCACGGAATCGGGATGCGTGGTGACGCGCATTATGGGACGAGGGGGCCTGGTGGACGCTGAGTTGACCGCGTTGGCGGCGGCGGGGGCGACGGCGCTCGTGCAGGGGATGGTGACCGACGGCTGGGGCCAGGTGCGGGACCGGGTCGCCGGTTTCTTCTCGCGGGGGCGTGCGGGGGATGAGGACGTCGTCGCCGGGGAGCTGGAGGAGGCGCGTGCCGAGTTGGCCGCCGCGCGGGACAGCTCGGATGCCGAGGCCGAGGCCGACGTGCTGGCCGAATGGCGTGGCCGCATGCGCCGCACCCTGCGCGCGGATCCGGCGGCGGCTGCCGAACTGCGTTCTCTTCTTGAAGAGTTGACGCCCGGCGGCCCCGAGGGCGAGCGGCGCGGTGATGTGTACAACAACCTCAGCGGGAATGTGCACGGCGGAATAGTGATCCAGAGCGGGTCGATCGGGGAGGTGCGGAACGGGTAGCCGGTAGCGGGCAGCGGCTCGGACCGGTGGAACAGGGGCTGGGCACGGCCCAGGCGGTATGCCTTGCGGTCCTGCCACACCCCCAAGGGGTCCGCCTCGGGGACCTTGATCGTCAGGGCGGTCTCGCCCGGCACGTCGGGCCAGCCGTCGTCGGATTCGGCGCCCTCCCGGTCGCCGTCGTCCCCGTGCCCGCCTGCGTCCCTCTCCTCAGTGATCACACCGCAGCATCACATCGAAGCGTCACATCACGGAAACGCGTACGTCCCTTTCTCTCCAAGAACGGGGCCTACCGTTGATCAGGAGCGAGCGAGCAAGCCCAGGCCGACGTCGTCCCACGGCAACTCACACACGTTCCGATGACGACAGGAGACCGGCCCGGTGAGTCACGTGACGACGACCCCGCGCGCAGTCGCCCTTCCGCCCTGGCTCGGGCATGCCTTCCGTATGCAGCGCGGTCCCGTTCCGTGGTACGCCGTGCTGCGCGGTGCGCTCGCCGCGGGGCCGTTGCTTCTCGTCGCCGTGGTCGCCGGGCGGCCCTCCGTCGGAGTGGTGGCCGCGCTCGGGGCCATGCTGGCCGGGATCAATGACCGGGCGGGGGGTCGCCGGGCCGCCGTGCGGCGGTTGGGGGTGCCCGCGTTCGCCGGGGCGGGTGGGCTCCTCTTCGGGTCGTACGTCGGTGCGTGGGGCGGTGAGGGCTGGTTGCTGCCCTTGCTTTTCGGAGGGCTCGGGCTGCTCGCCGGTGCCTTCAGCGCGGTGGGGCCCGTCGCATCCGCCGGTGGTACGCAACTGCTCGTCGCGGCCGCCATCGGGGCCGGGATGCCGCTGCCCGAACCCGGGTGGCAGCAGGCGCTGTTCTTCCTCGCCGGGGCGGGGTGGCTCGTCGTGCTGCGGCTCGCCCTTCCGTCGCCCGGGGGCGGGGCCCACCGGTTCGGCGGCGAGCGGATCGCCGTCGCCGCCGTGTACGAAGCCGTCGCCGCGCTCCTCGCCGCCGCCGGAACCCCGCACGCACCCGCCCGCCGCGCCGCCCTCACCGCCGCTCTCGACCAGGCGCAGGACGCCCTCTCGGGACCCCGGCTGCGGCGGCCGCGTCGAGCCGCCGAGCGACGGCTGCACGCGCAGTACCTCGCCGCGCTGCCGCTCGGCGAGGCCGCGACCGCGCTCGCCTGGGCCGGCGAGCCGCTGCCCGCGCGTACGGGGGAGGGGGTGCGGCGTCTTGCCGTGGCCGTCCGTGACGGCCTCATCTGCGGTCCGTTGCCCGCGCCCGCCCGCTCCGACGCCGGGCTCCGCGCTCTCGACGACGCCCTGCTGCACGCCGCCGACGTCTTCGACCGCGGCACCGCCGAGCCGCCGCGTACACCGGGGCGCGCCCCCGTCGACGTACTGCGCACGGCAGTGGGTCCCGGCGGGCGCGAGTACGGCGTTCGTGTCGCGCTCTGCCTCGGGGTGAGCGCCGCCGTCGCGCAGGGCCTGCACCACGTGCACTGGTACTGGCTGCCCGCCACCGCCGTCTTCCTGGTCAAGCCCGATCTGGGGCCGCTGGCGTCCCGTGTGCTGTGCCGTGCGCTCGGCACCGTCCTGGGCGCCCTGCTGTTCGCGGGGCTCGCCGCCCTGCTGCCGGAACCCGCCGGGCTCGTCGCCGTGGTCGCGGTGTGCGGCGCCCTGATTCCCGTCGCCACCCGGCACTTCGCCGCGCAGACCGCCGTCGTGACGGTGCTCGTGCTCTCGCTCGTCATGGTGGGCGGCGAGCCGCAGGCCTCCTGGGGGCGGATCGGGGAGACGCTGCTCGCCTGCGGGATCGTCCTGCTCGTCGGGCATCTGCCGTGGCCGGTGCGGCGAGGCGGCCGCGTACAGGCCGGGCTCGCCACCGCCTGCGAGTCGGCGCACGCGTATCTGCGGCATGTTCTGCGCGGTGTCGAACAAGGCGCAGGAGTACGCGCAGGCGCCCGTGACCGTGCCGACCGCTGGGCCCTGCGGCGCGAGGCCTATCGGAACCTGGCCGAGGCCCGCGCCGCGATCGACCTGGCGGCCGCCGAACTCCCCGCCCTGGCACGGCACTCCGCCGGCTCGGAGAAGGTGGCGGCCGCCCTGGAGCGCCTCGTCGACACCACGACGGCCTGCGCGGTGCACGTCGACGACACCGGGCGCCTGCCGAAGCGGCACGAGGAGTGGATCGATGCGCTTCTCGCCGAGCTCGGGCTCGAGCTCGAGACTGTGGCCTGAGCGCGACCGTGGCCTGAAACGCGACCGCCCCCGGAGCGACCGCCGCTCCGCCGTCAGAAGTCCACGCGGGTCCGGTCGTCGAGGCGGGCCACCGAATCCTGCGCGTACTGCTTCTCGTAGTCCGACCGGATCTCCTCGATCTGCGGGTCACGCTTGCGCGCCTCGCTCGTCGGATACAGCAGGATCAGCTCGTACGAACGCTCCCGCTCGATCTTGCCGTTCGAGTCCCGCCACTGGCCGCGGCCGTCCTGCACGGTCAGACCGTCGGGGAACGACGGCGTCACCTCGTCGTCGATGAACGCCATGAACTGCTCGTCGGTCACGTCGGGGCCGCCGTCGGGGCGTTCCGTGCCGAAGAAGAGCCGGGTCTCGGTGTAGGCGTCGCCGCGGGCCACCGTCGCCGTGCTTGCCGTCTTCGCTGTCCGGGTGTGCGTGCCGGATCCGTCCAGCGACGCGTACGCGGCGGGGGCGCCGACCGCGAGGACGGCCGTCGCTGCGGCGGTCACCGCGAGACGGGTGCGGGAGATACGGGAGAGGGTGAGCGGCATGGCGGCGTGTTCCCTTTCTGCGGAGTCGTAGATCAATGACGGTGGCAGACAGTAGCGGACCGGTAACGCTTTCCGCCCGCGCCCGTCGACACTGCGGCTGAATATCTCTCCCCTCCCGGATATGTCCCGTAAGCCGCCGTCTTCCCAATGGACACTCAACTCCCTTAGGTTTCCGATGACTTGACCGGAGCGTCGGCGGAGGACGGTGGGCATGACGGCACGGAGGAGCGGGGCGGGACTCGCGTTGGTGGTCGCGGCGGCGGGCGCCCTCGCATTCGGAGTCACCGGTGGTACCGCCCAAGCCGCCCAAGCCGCCCGCGCCGACGATCCGGCGCCCGGCTCGCCGTACTCGTCCACCACCGGCGTCGGCGTCCACAACGCGTACGAGAAGGCGAAGTACCCCTACTTCGCCGACGCGCTCGACTCCGGCGCGGGAATGCTCGAACTCGACGTATGGACCAATGTGTTCGGCAGCGGCTGGCGGGTCTCGCACAGCAACCCGGTCGGCAACGACAACAACTGCGAGAACGCCGCGAGCCCGGCCGAACTGCGCACCAAGGCACGCAACCAGAGCCTCGCCGGCTGCCTCGCGGACATGAAGAGCTGGCACGACGCCCACCCGGGACACCGGCCGATCCTCCTGAAGGCCGAGCTGAAGGACGGCTTCCAGGCGAAGAACGGGCGCGGGCCCGCCGATCTCGACGCCCTGCTCAAGAGCAAGCTGGGCGATGCCGTCTACCGCCCCGGCGAGCTCGTCGGCGGCCACGCCACCCTCGACGATGCCGTACGCAGCGACGGATGGCCCCAACGGAGCGCGCTGGCGGGCAAGTTCATCGTCGAACTCATCCCCGGCACCGTCGAGCAGGGCAACCCGGCGGACACCCTGTGGACCGACCGTGAGTACGCGGGTCATCTGCGCGACCTGGCCGGCGCGGGGCGTATCGGCGAGGCCGCGGCGTTCCCCGCCGTGCTCGGCGCGGAGGCGGGCGATCCGCGCGCTCGATATGCGGACGCGGCGATCAGGCCCTGGTTCGTGCTGTTCGACGGGGACGCCTCCGCGTACGCGGGCGGGAGCATCGACACGCGGTGGTACGCCGACCGGCGCTATCTCGTCGTCATGTCCGACGCCCACAACGTCGCCCCGGCCATCGATGCCGTCAATCCGACCGAGGTGCAGGCCGGGGAGCGGGTCGCGCTGCTCGCGCGGGGCCACGCCAGCATCGTCTCGTCCGACTGGTATCCGCTGCCGGGTGTGCTCTCGACGGTGCTTCCGCGAGGCTGAGGCTCAGCCCTCCGCCGGCACCGTGTGCACCAACGCCGTACCCGGTGCCGGCCGGCCGCATGAGGGTCAGGACGGTGCCGTACAACTCCTGGCCCGCGGGCGTCAGTACGTACGCGTGGCGTACGGGACGGTCCTGGTAGGCGCGGCGCTCCACGGCTTCATCGGCGACAGCATCCTCGGCGCCGAACTGCGCGGCCCCGAAGAGGCCTGGCGGCGCCAGGAGTTGGCCACCTCCGGCGCCGCGTAGCCCCAGTATCGGGCGGACAGCCTCAGCGCTCGATCCGTATCCAGACCGGCGCGTGGTCCGACCCCGGCGCGTCCCTGCGCGCCGCCGGATCCTCGTCGTCGCCGATCGAGGGCAGTGCGGTCGCGGCGGCCCCCGGTACGCCGGTGCCCGCCGTCGTGACCAGGTCGAGCAGGCTCTTGCTCACCAGGACGTGGTCGATGAGCTCGCGGCGCCCGGCGTGGATGCGGGAGTAGCGCTGTTCGGCCGGGATGAGCGGGGCCACGTTCCACAGCCGCCGCGCGTCGCCCTTGTCCGGCTTGTCGAAGCCCGGTGTGCCGATCTCCGATCCCGGCGGGCCGAGCAGGATCTGCGTCGTCGCCGCCGTCACCTCGTCGTTCAGGTCGCCGAGCACCACGACCTGGTGCTCGCGGCCGTCGCCGTGCAGCATCCGGTCGGCCAGGGCGCGCACCACGGTCGCCTCCGCCGAGCGCCGGTACAGCGCGTACGCGCCGAAGCGGGCCCGCTCGCCCTCGTCCTCGGGCTTGAAGCGGCCGCCGGGATACGACAGGAGCTTGGACTTCAGATGGCAGACGGCCGCCTCGAAGAAGAAGGCGCGCGTCGACACCGTCACCGCAAGGACACCCCGCCCCGCCCGCGCCACCGGCCTGCCCGAGTCGTCGACCTGCACCGGGCGCATCGGCCCGGGGAAGCAGTCCTCGTCGGCGACCACGGACACCGGCAGGTTGCTGAGGAAGCCGACCCGGATGCCCCGGTCGTCCGCGTGCTCGGAGAGCGTCACTTCCCAGCGCTCGCCAAGCATCCCCGCCAGATCCCGCAGGGCTTCGGGGTCACCGACCTCCTGTACGCCGAGGACGCTGGGCCGCAGGGCCCTGATCGTCGCCGCGAGCGAGGCGAGCTTCGCCTCGTACGCGGCCTTGTCCTTGGGCCCGAACCTGCCGCCGGGCCGGTAGAGGTTCTCCAGGTTCCAGGTGCCTAGGAGCATGGCGGGCTCCAACTTTTCGCGTGGGATCGTCCGTTGACGTCAGCGTGCTCGCGAAACCGGCGACGCGACAGGGCACGGGATGCGCACTCCCCGTACCTTGAAGAGATGACGCCGCCTCCCGCGCACGGCCCCGCCGACCTGGTCATCACGGGCTGCACGGCCCTCGTCCACGACGATGCCACCGGTGACACGACCGGTGATGCCACCGCCGACGCCACCGGTGAAGTCCGCTTCCGCCACGACGCGGCCCTCGTCGTACGCGACGGCCGCATCGACCGTGTCACCACGACCGGCGCCGTGGCGGACCTCGCCGCCGTCGAGCGCATCGACGCCCGTGGTCAGGCCGCCCTGCCCGGACTGATCAACTGCCATACGCACACCCCGATGGTGGCCCTGCGCGGCCTCGCCGAGGATCTGCCGGCGCACGAGTGGTTCAACGACTGGATCTGGCCCATCGAGTCCAACCTGACCGAACGGGTCGTCGCGCTCAGCGCGCGGCTCGCGTGTGCCGAGATGATCCGGGGCGGGGTGACCTGCTTCGCCGACCACTACTTCGCGATGGACGCCGTCGCCGACGCGGTGGCCGACAGCGGCCTGCGCGCCAACCTCGGCGCGGCGTTCTTCTCCTCGCAGGGGCCCGATGGCCGCGCCGCGTCCCTGGAGTTCGCACTGCGGCGGCGCGGCGCCACCGACGGCCGCATCACCACCTCGCTCGCCCCGCACGCGCCGTACACCGTCGACGACGCCGACCTCGCCGCGACCGCCGAACTCGCCCGCGAACACGGCCTGATGGTCCATCTGCACGCCGCGGAGAACGCCGAGCAGACCGAAAACAGCCTGGCCCGGCACGGCCGCACCCCCATCGAGGCCCTTCACCGCGCCGGACTCCTCGACGTGGACGTCCTCATCGCGCACGGCACCGGCATCCTCGACCGCGACCTGCCCGTCCTTCGGCAGGCCACAGGACGCGTCGCCGTCGCGTCGGCGCCGCGCGGCTACCTCAAGTTCGGCTGGGACACCACGCCGGTTCGGGCCCTGCGCGAGATCGGCATCCCCGTCGGCCTCGCCACGGACGGGGCCGCGTCGAACAACTCCCTCGACGTGTGGGAGTCCATGGCGCTCACCGCGCTCGTCCAGAAGTCCACGGAACGGGACCCGTCCTGGCTGACCGCACGTCAGGCGCTGCACCACGCCACGCTGCAGAGCGCGCAGGCCGTCGGCCTCGGTGAACAGATCGGCAGCCTCGCGCCGGGACGCAGGGCCGACATCATCCTCGTCGACCTCACAGGACCGCACACCCAGCCGGTGCACGACCTCGCGGCCACGCTCGTGCACAGCGCGCGCTCCGCGGACGTCCGCACGACGATCGTCGACGGGCGGGTCCTGATGCGCGACGGGCGACTGCTGACCCTCGATGTGCCGGAGATCGTACGGGAGTTGAGCGCCGAACTGCCCGCCCTGATCGACCGGAGCCACGGCAAGCGGATCCAGGACTACGAGGGCTGATGGCAGGGCCCGACAGAGGCAGCGGCAGGCGGCTACTTAGGCTAGAGGGCATGTCACACACCCCGCACCCGGACCCCGCCCAAGGCCTCGTCGACGACCCTGCCGACGGCCTCATCGGCGACCCCGCCGACGGCCTCATCGACGACCCGTACGCCGTGTACGCGCGGCTGCGTGACACCGCGCCCGTGCACCGCGTCGCCGGGCCCGACGGCAGCCCGGCCTGGCTGGTCACGCGGTACGACGACGTGCGCGCGGCGCTCGCCGACCCCCGCCTCTCGCTGGACAAGAGCCATGCGCTGCCCGGGAGTTACCGGGGTTTCGGCCTGCCGCCCGCCCTGGACGCGAACCTGCTCAACATGGACCCGCCGGACCACACCCGCATCCGCCGCCTGGTCGTCAAAGCCTTCACCTCCCGCCGGGTGGAGAGCCTGCGCGCACCGATCCGGCGCACCGCCGACGAACTCCTCGACGCCGTCGAGCCGTCGGGCCGCGCCGATCTCGTCGCCGCCTACGCCGCCCCGCTCCCGATCACCGTCATCTGCGACCTCCTCGGGGTGCCGGACGGCAACCGGCCGGACTTCCGGGCCTGGACCGACGCTCTGGTCGTGCCCGATCCGGCGCGACCGGGGGCCGCCAAGGAGGCCGTCGTCGCGATGCTCGGCTTCTTCACCCGGCTCCTTGCCGAGAAGCGCGAGAACCCCGCCGACGACCTGCTGTCCGACCTCATCGCCGTACGCGACGAGAGCGAGCAGGGGGATCGCCTCAGCGAGGACGAGCTGATGTCGCTCACGTTCCTGATCCTCTTCGCAGGGTACGAGAACACCGTCCAGCTCATCGGCAACGCGACCCTCGCCCTGCTCCGGCACCCCGAGCAGCTCGCGGCCCTGCGCAAGGACCCCTCCCAACTACCGTCCGCAGTCGAGGAGTTCAACCGCTACGACGGCCCCGCCCTGCTCGCCATCCGCCGCTTCCCGCTCCAGGACATCACCATCGGCGGGGTCACCGTCCCGGCGGGCGAGACCGTGCTGCTCTCCCCGTCCGCCGCCAACCGCGACCCGCGCCGCTTCCCCGCCCCGGACCGCCTCGACATCGCCCGCGACACCACCGGCCACCTCGCCCTCGGGCACGGCATCCACCACTGCGTCGGCGCACCCCTGGCCCGCCTGGAGACGGCCACCGCGCTCGGCGCGCTCATCGACCGCTTCCCCCGCCTCGCGCTCGCCGTCCCGGAGGAGGAGCTGCGGTGGCGCCCCTCGATGCGGGCGCGCGGGCTCATAGGACTCCCCGTGACGTTCTGAGAGTTCCTCGAGATCCTCAAAAATTTCTTCGCCGCGACCGATGAGTTCCGGCGAGCCCGCGGGTCACCCCTCGCAGAAGCACGGATCCGAGGCGCGGATCCGCAGGAGGGACTGGGGACCATGGGACTTCCCGACATCGTCACGCGCGAGGAGTGGCTCGCCGCGCGCGCGGAACTGCTCGCGAAGGAGAAGGCCGAGATCCGGGCGCGCGACGCGCTCAACGCCGAGCGGCGCAGGCTCCCCATGGTGGAGATCCAGAAGGAGTACCTGTTCGACGGTTCCGACGGCAAGGCGACGCTGTTCGACCTCTTCGACGGTCACGCCCAACTCATCGTCCACCACTTCATGTTCGCCCCGGAGTGGGACGCGGGATGCCCCAGCTGCTCGGCGTTCCTCGACCAGATCGGGCACCTTGCCCATCTGCGGGCCCGCCGCACCAACTTCGTCGCCATCTCGCGCGCCCCGTTCACCAAGATCCTGCCCTTCAAGGCGCGGATGGGCTGGACGGTGCCGTGGTACTCGTCGAACGGCGACGACTTCAACCACGACTTCCACGCCACCGTCGACGAGGACGGCAAGACCGTCGAAGTGCCGGGCCTCAGCTGCTTCCTGCGCGACGGCGAGCGCGTCTTCCACACGTACTCGGCGTACGAGCGCGGCACCGACTGGGTGGGCTCCTACTCGAGCCTCCTCGACCTCACCGCCCTCGGCGCCCCCGCCGGAAGCAGCCCGGTGCGGTACCACGACGAGTACGACGAGTGAGTGTTCCGGACACAACTCGGTGTCAGGTCCGTCACGTTGTGAGTCTTTTCCACCCCGCGATGCGTTCTACTCCATGAGAGTCCTTTGCTGGACTGCCGACGGGGGAGCGGGAAGACGATGATGAACGATCGAGTGGTACTGGAACGCTTTCCGGCCGGTGGGCCGCGCGGATCGTGGCCCGCGGAGGAGTTCGCACGGGCCCGCCGCATGGAGGGTCTGCGGGCGGAGGTCGTCATGGACCTCGCGTCCGACGCCTTCCTGGTGATCGTGCGCGACACCGAGGCGGCCGTCGTCACGGAGGTGGCCGCCGCCGCGTGATCTCACGCGGGCCTCGGGGCGGGCCGCGTGCGCGACGGGTCGGAACACAGCGCGTCATGGGCCAGGGCGGACACGATCGCGGCTTGTGTCCGCGTCTCCTGCCCGATGGCCCCCGTGGCCTGGTTCTACATGACCGTCCTGCTGGTATGCGCGGGGCTCACGGCCTGGGCGGCACCGACTGAGCGGTCGGCCGGCATGAGTTGCCCGGGGTTGCACCGTGTCCGGACTTGCAACCCCGGGCAACTGTTGCCGATCGACCGGGACCGCAGTGCCATGGCCCATGCACGCAACTCCGCACCCGCACCGGCAAAGGAGTTACTCCGTGACCGGCACTCTCCGGACACCCCGGGCCCCGCACGAACACGGCCTCGACGGACCCGCGTTGCTCGACGCGTACCGCACCATGCGGACGATCCGTGACTTCGAGGAGCGGCTCCACGAGGAGTTCGCGACCGGCGACATCCCCGGCTTCGTCCATCTGTACGCAGGTGAGGAGGCGTCAGCGACCGGGGTGTGCGCGCACCTCGACGACGACCGCGACGTCATCGCGTCCACCCACCGGGGCCACGGCCACTGCATTGCCAAGCATGTCGACGTGAAGTCGATGATGGCCGAGATCTACGGGCGTAGGACCGGGGCGTGCCACGGCAAGGGCGGCTCCATGCACATTGCCGACCTCTCCAAGGGCATGCTCGGCGCCAACGGCATCGTCGGCGGCGGGCCGCCCCTCATCTGCGGTGCCGCGCTCGCCGCGAAGGTGCGCAGGGACGGCGGCGTCGGCGTGGCCTTCTTCGGCGACGGCGGCAGCAACCAGGGCACCACCCTCGAATCCCTCAACCTCGCCTCCGTCTGGCAGCTGCCCGCCGTCTTCGTCGCCGAGAACAACGGCTACGCGGAGGCCACTTCGGCCGAGTGGTCGGTGGGCGGCGGCTCCATCGCGGCCCGCGCGGCGGCCTTCGGCATGCCCGGCGTGAGCGTCGACGGCTTCGACTTCTTCGCGGTGCACGAGGCGGCGGGCGCGGCGATCGACCGGGCACGTGCGGGCGGGGGGCCCACTCTCATCGAGGTCCAACTCACCCGGTATTACGGCCATTTCGAGGGCGACCAGCAGAAGTACCGGGCCGACGAGGTGCAGCGCGCCCGCGCCGAACTCGACTGCATCAAGCGCTTCCGGCAGCAGGTGGCGGGCACCCTCACGGACGACCGACTCGACGCGATCGACGCACAAGTGGCCCGACTGATCGACGAGGCCGTCGCGGAGGCGCAGGCGGCGCCCCCGCCGACCGGCGCGGATCTGGAGACCGACGTCTACATCTCGTACCTCTGAATCTCGTATCTCTGAGGGGAGTCGACCGTGGCACGCAGCATCAGCTATCGCGAGGCGCTGAACGAAGCACTGGCGCAGGAGATGGAGCGCGACCCCTCCGTCATCGTCATGGGCGAGGACAACGCGGGCGGTGCGGGGGCACCCGGCGAATCCGACGCCTGGGGCGGGGTGTTGGGCGTGACGAAGGGGCTCCACCCGCGCTTCCCCGGGCGGGTCCTCGACACGCCCATCTCCGAGTCGGCGTTCATCGGCGCGGCGATCGGCGCGGCGACACGCGGCCTGCGGCCGGTCGCCGAGCTCATGTTCATCGACTTCATGGGCGTGTGCTTCGACCAGATCTTCAACCAGGCGGCCAAGTTCCGCTACATGTTCGGCGGCAAGGCCGTCACCCCCGTCGTCATCCGTGCGATGTACGGGGCCGGACTGCGCGCGGCCGCCCAGCACTCCCAGGCGATGTACCCGGCGTTCACGGCCGTGCCCGGACTGAAGGTGGTCCTCCCCTCGTCCCCGTACGAGGCGAAAGGGCTGATGATCCAGGCGATCAGGGACGACGACCCGGTGATCTTCTGCGAGCACAAGGCGATGTACGACGTGGTCGGCGAGGTCCCCGCCGAGAGCTACGCGATCCCCTTCGGCGAGGCGGGCATCGTGCGCGAGGGCGAGGACGTGACGGTGGTGGCTCTGGGGCGCATGGTGTCCGTGGCGTCCGACGCGGCGGCGGAACTGGCCGCGTCCGGCGTGGACTGCGAGGTCATCGACCCGCGCACGACGAGCCCGCTGGACGCCGACACGATCCTCGAGAGCGTCGCACGGACCGGGCGCCTTGTCGTGGTGGACGAGGCGTCGCCGCGCTGCGGGATGGCCGCCGATATCGCGGCGCTCGTCGCGCGCGAGGAGTTCGGTGCGCTGCGCGCGCCCATCGGGACGGTGACGCCGCCGCATACGCCGGTGCCGTTCAGCCCGGCGCTCGAAGACCTGTACATGCCGGACGCGGGGCGGGTCGCCGCCGCGGTCAAGTCGGCCGTCGACTGGAAGCCGTGAGGGCGGAGGGGATGGCGGAGATATCCGGGATGTCGCTCGTCGAACGGGTCACCATGCCCAAGTGGGGCCTGTCCATGAAGACCGGGAAGATCACCGAGTGGATCGCGCAGGAGGGCGACGAGGTCGAGGAGGGTGACGATCTGGCGGAGATCGACACCGACAAGATCGCGGGCACGCTGGAGGCTCCGTCCGGCGGCGTGCTGCGCAGGATCGTCGCCGAGGCGGGCGGCGAGGCGCCCGTCGGGTGCGTCATCGCGGTCATCGCGCCCGCGGAGGTCCCGGAGGACGAGATCGAGCGGGTGGCCGCCGAGGCACGCGAGCAACTGGCGCGCGGGGTGCCCGCGGAGGACGAGGGCAGCCCGGTCAGCGGTCTCGCGGAGGTGGACGGACGGGCCCTCGCGTACGCGACGTCGGGTGCGGGCCCCGAGGAGATCGTGCTGGTCCACGGCTACGGCGGCGACAAGAACTCCTGGCTCTTCGTGCAGGAGCCCCTCGCCGCGCGGCACACGGTGTACGCGCTCGACCTGCCCGGTCACGGGGAGTCGGGCAAGGACGTCGGCGCGGGCGGGCTCGACGCGCTGACGGACGTGGTCGTGGGCTTCCTGGACGCGCTCGGCATCGAGCGGGCGCATCTGGTGGGGCATTCGCTGGGCGGCGCGGTCGCGACGGCGGTCGCGGCGCGGGTCCCGGAGCGGGTGCGTTCCCTGACGCTGATCGCGCCTGCCGGGTACGGCCCGGAGGTGGACGCCTCCTACCTGCGGGGCTTCGCGGCGGCCGGTACGCGGCGCGAACTCCGCCCGCACTTGGGGAAGTTGTTCGCGGACGAGGGTCTCGTCACACGGCAGTTGGTGGACGACCTGCTCAAGTACAAACGCCTGGACGGCGTGGACGTCGCCCTGCGCACGCTGCTGACCACGCTGCTCGACGAGGACGACGCACCGGCCCTCGACGTGCGGCACCTGCTTCCGGCGTCGCTGCGGGTGGTGGCGGTGTGGGGCCGCGAGGACCGGGTGATCCCCGCGTCCAACGCGACGTCCCTGATGGGCAGGGCTTCGGTCCGGGTGGTGGACGGGGTGGGGCATCTCGCGCAGATGGAGGCGCCGGGGGAGGTGGTGGCGGCGGTGGAACGGGCGGTGTCCGGCTGAGGGCGCGGGGGCGGTGCCTGCGGGAGGGCGCCGACCTTGCCCGGCAGTTGCCTTTTCAGCCCGTGCCGACGCAGCCGGAAGGGATTCGGGTAGGGGCGGGGTCGGGGAAAAGAACCGCCGGAGCCTAGGCCCGCACCGCCCGCGACCACCCCGGCGTAGTTCCCGTCACCCTGCACAACGCCAGGTACAGGGGAATCGGCGGAGTGTAGGGAACACCGGGAACACCGCCCTCCGCGGGCGGGCAGTGGATCAGGGAGGGGGACCGGCGCGCGCCGGGCACAACCGCACCGGCCGCGTAGAACGCGGGAGCCGGCCACTCCAGGGCGACATCGGAATCCGCCGGCACGATCCACCACCACCGCGCCCCGTCCACGTCCTCGTACACACACCCCACCCGAGGCAACCGCGCCATCAACCCGGGCCCGATCCCCGCAGGCACCGCCACGGCATCACACCCCAGCGGCTGTGACATCCCCTCAGGAACGGCGAGCCGCGTGGGCGGCGGAACGGCGGCAGCGGCCCGCCCCCGCTCGAAGCGGACGAGCGTGTTCAGATCCAACGGCCGCCGCACTGTCACCGCGTTCACACGCTCCCCGCCCGCATCGTCGTCACGCCCAAGCTGCCCTCACGCCCACGCCGAACACGGGCTCACGCCGAACACCGGCTCACGCCGATCACCCGCTCACGCCCCGAGCTCCGCCCACACCGTGCAGCCAACGCCGGGACCCTCGTCCCGCACCCCCCACGCCCTGCTGACCGCCTCGACGAGGAGCAATCCCCTCCCGTGCTCGTCGTCGGGCCCTCGATGGGCGGGACGCGGGGCACCTGAGCCCCACCCCTCGTCACGTACCGCTATGCGCAGCGTCCCGGGGCGCGTACAGAGCTCGCAGACGATCCGGTGGCTCGCGGTGTGCACGATGGCGTTGGTGACCAGTTCGGAGACGACGAGGGCGGCGGCTTCGCGCGCGTCCTCGTCGATGTCCCAGCCCACGAGCTGGGCGCCCGCAAGCCGCCTGGCCTGCGCGGCAGACCCCGGGCGTGGCGCGAGCGCGAAGCTGACGCAGAGCTCGGCGCCGCCCTCGAACCATGCGTCGGCGGTATCGCCAACACGGGCCTCGGCGGCTGCGGCATGTAACGGCGCGGGCGGAGTCACGCCATCCACTATCGCCCCGTCGGGAACACCTTGGCAAGACCCACTCTGAAAAGTGCACAGTGGCGTGTCCCTCCGAGACGGCGCATGGCACACTGCTCGCAACGGCTCCAGGTGCGGAGTGAGTTGGGGTTACGTGGAGTACGTGGAGGTAGGGACGTGAGCGAACCGCGGTCCGCGCCGACCGTCGGACAGGTCGTTCTCGGTCGTCGCCTGCAGGACCTGCGTGAGCGCGCCGGCCTCAAACGCGAAGAGGCCGCACGGATCCTGCGCGTCGCCCCGGCCACGGTCCGCCGCATGGAGCTGGCCGAGGTCGCGCTGAAGATCCCGTACCTCCAACTGCTCCTGAAGTCCTACGGCATCGCGGACGACGAGGCCGAGGGCTTCGTGATGCTCGCCGAGGAGGCGAACAAGCCGGGCTGGTGGCAGCGGTTCCACGACATCCTGCCGGGCTGGTTCAGCATGTACGTCAGCCTGGAGGGCGCGGCCAGCCTCATCCGGTCCTACGAACCGCACTTCGTGCCCGGACTGCTCCAGACCGAGGAGTACGCCCGTGGCGTGATGCGCTCCGGGGCGATCGGCCAGACCAACCCCGATGACATCGAGCGGTATGTGGCGCTGCGGATGGAGCGCCAGGCGCTGCTCACCCGCGAGGACGCGCCGCGCCTGTGGGTCGTGATGGACGAGACCGCGCTGCGCAGACCCGTGGGCGGTCCCGATGTGATGCGCGAGCAGATCGACAAGCTGCTCGAAGCCGTCGAACTGCCCCATGTGACGCTGCAGATCGCGCCGTTCGCAGCGGGTCCGCATCCCGGCACGTACGGACCGTTCGTGCTGTTCCGGTTCGCCATGCCGGAGCTGCCGGACATGGTCTACAGCGAGTATCTGACCGGCGCGGTCTATCTGGACGCGCGCAATGAGGTGGCGACCCACCTGGAGGTCATGGACCGCATGGCGGCGCAAGCCGCGACGGCACATCGCACAAAGGAGATCCTCCGGGATGTCCGCAAGGAGCTGTGAATGGATCGACACCGAGCCGGTACGCGACCCGGGTCCAAGCCCGGAGCCGGGTCCCGCCCCGAGTCACGGGACGACTCCCGGATATACAACGGCATGCCCGCCCGCGACCTCGGCAACGAGGGCTGGCACAAGCCGTGGAGCGGCGGCAACGGCGGCAACTGCCTGGAGGCCATGAAGCTGGCCGACGGCAGGGTCGCGGTCCGCCAGTCCGCCGATCCGGACGGCCCGGCGCTGATCTACACCCATGGCGAGATCACGGCGTTCATCCAGGGGGCGAAGGACGGGGAGGCCGATTTCCTCCTGTCGTGACCGTTCCTCCTGTCATGACCGTTCCTCTGTCGTGACCGCCTGACGGGATCTCACAGCCGCGACCACATCCTGCGGGGGGCGTCCACAAGACGGCTCACCGCGACGACCGGCATCGGGGGCTGCTGCGCACGGTCGTCGCGGAGCCGCAGCGCATAGTAGATCTGCTCGACCGATGGCGGCCCCACCGCGAGATTGCGCCGCACCGCGGCCTGCGAGGACCCCTCTCCGGTCCGCACGAGATACGCGGCCGCCATCGCCCCCGTACGCCCGACTCCCGCACCGCAGTGCACGAACACCGGCCCGTGGGCGGTGCGCACCACGTCCAGGAACCGGCGCACCTGCACCGGCGTCGGCGTCTGGCCGTCGCGGATCGGCAGCCGTACGACGTCGAGTCCGGCGCGGCGCGGCGCGCCGAGCTGGGCCGCGCTCAGGTCCTCGGCGCGCAGATCGACGACCGTGGCGAAGTCCAGCTGCGCGAGCCGGCGGTACCCGTCGGGTGACGGCGCGGCACCCCGCCACAGCAGCCCGTCGCTGTCCACCGGGCGGAAGTGATGGATGCCGGCTGCGCTGACGGCGCTCGTGGGGGCGGCCGTCGCGTTCCGCGCCCAGTAGGAGAGCGCGAGGATGCCGAGGGTGCCGGTCGCCCAGAGCGCGAGATAGGCGAGCGCGCACCCGGCGATGGCACGCAGGCAGATGCGGCGCAGACGGCGATGCCGGGGGAGTGGTGGGGATGTGGATGTGGATGTGGACGTGGACGGGGCCGTGCGGGTGACGGTCATGAGGGACCAAGGATTGGGGACGAGGTGTACTGGCAGGGTAACGCGCCGTACATAAAAGGGAGTTGAGGAGTGGTTCGGGCGGCACCGCTCAGTCGTCGTCCGGGTGGGCCGTTCAGCCGTCGTCCGGGCCCGTGTCGCCGATTCCCCGCACCGTCAGACGGGCCTTGTCCAGACCCGTGTCCTCCAGGCAGCCGCGCAGCCGCATGCGGTCGTGGTCGGTGAGCGCGGGCCGCACGACACCCGCGTACAGATCGTCGCCAAGCGGCCCGAGCGCGGCATGGCGCAGCGGGACGGAGGTGGAGTCCCGGCAGCGTTCCCAGATCTGATGGGCGGCCAGCGAACGGCGCTCCGGCGTGGCGTCCGCGCCGCGCATGTCGATCCGCAGGAGCACCGAAGTCGCCGCCGACGTGTTCGCATGGTCCTCGCGGGTCTGGGTGAGCTCGGCGATGCCCACGAGGAGCGCGGCGAGCAGGGCGGCGCCCACGGTCGCGACGGCGAGCAGCCGCACCGTCCCGCGCCGGTCGCGCGGCCCGCCCGGCGGGGGCAGATCCTCCAGGCCGGTGCCGGGCGGCGGCGCCGCGAGGACGGCGAGGCGCCCGGCGAGCCGCTGTTCGGCGGCGGGGCGCGCCGTCGCGGAGGCGATGCGCTGCACCGCCCAGGCGAGACCGGAGAGGAGTACGCCGGTCACCATCAGGACGGGCACGAAGACGTACGTACGTCCTGCGGGGTCGTCGTCGAGCCAGCGGAAGCGCGGCGTCCGCGACTCGGGGCCGGGGTTCCCTTCCGCACGCAGCCGCGCGAGTACGTCGTCCTGGCGCCGGTCGGCGTCGCGCAGCCGTTCCTCGACGCGGGCGATCCGGCCGAGGAGCACCGCGCCGAGCAGCACGATCTCGACGACCAGGAGCAACACACCGCACAGGATGGCCCGTTGCCACTGCCACCGGTAGAGATAGACGACCAGGTAGACGGCGGCTCCGGTGGCGGCCGCACCGCCGAAGAAGTAGGCGAGCCGCTTCATCGGGGCACCTCGGGATCTGTGGCCTCTGTGCCTTCCGCGTCCGCGTCCGCGTGTACGTCGCCGGTCGTGCCGTCCAGTGTGAGGCGGGAGCCCGGCGGGAAGCGCCGTACGGCGTCCGACACACCGACGACCGCGGGGAGGGCGAACTCGCGGGCGAGCACGGCCAGATGGGAGAGCGGGCTGCCGGTCTGGGCGACGAGCCCCGCGAGGCCGGGCAGCAGCTGCGCGAGTGCCGGGTCGAGCGTGCGCACCACGAGCACCGCGTCCGCGGGCCGCGCCCCGGTGCCGTCCCACGCAGTCCCCGCGGCCCGCCCGCCGGACACGCCGCGCCCGCCGTCCCCCGTGCCCCGCGCGGACCGTTCCGCGACCACCGCGCCGCCCTCCGCGATCCGGAACGCGTCCGGCAGCCGGGCCGAAGCGGCCCGCGGCAGCCGCTCCCCGACATCGCCGGGCAGCCGGCCGCCGGTGAGCGCGTCCACCAGCTCCGGCCACCGCAGCAGCCCGACCCGTCCCGGCGCGCCGAGCTCGCCCCGCGCCACGAGCCGCCGCGCCGCCTCGCGCACAAGGCGTACCTGCAGCTCCTGCACCCAGCGGATGCGCAGCCGGAGCGCCTCTCGCGGCGGAAGTCCTGAGGCCCCCGCGGACGCGGGGGCGGGTGCGCTCCCGCCATGCCCGGTGTTCTCCGGCAGCCGAACCTCCCCCTCCAGCCGCGGCGGAACCAGCGCGAGCACCACCGGATACCGCGCCACGGCACGGTCGTCCGGCAGCCCCCGTGCCCGCGCCTGCGCGAGCGCGGTGAGCGCCGCACCCGCCGCCGTCGCGGTGTGCCGCTCGGGGAGCAGCGCCCCGCAGAGGGCCTCCTGGGCGTGCAGGGACACAAGGGCGGCGCGGGTCCAGCGGAGGGTGGACGCGAGCTCGGGGCAAGGGAGTTGGGCGGCCTGCGCCGTCCCTGTGAGCGCGCGGTCGATGTCCGCGGCGAGGTCAAGGGCGAGGCCGGGGAGCGCCGCGGTCAGCCGGCCGAGCCGCCAGGCCGCGGCGAGCCTGCGGGCGCCCGGCGCCGGGTTGAGCAGCGCGAGCACGCGGTGCGGGGGCGGTGCGGCGCCAAGGAGGCGCAGATCGGCCGCAGCGCGTCCGCCGACCACCGTGACCACGGGCGTGGTCCGCAGCGTGCGCCGCGGCGCGGTGGCCCCGATGTCCAGTGCGGCAGCGAGCCCACGCGCCATCGGAGCGACCCACAAGTCTTCTTCCAGCGGCTGGAGTTGGTCCGGAAGCGTCTCCGCGACCGGTCCGGGACCGAGCAGTCGTGCCCCGCGTGCCGGCCGGGCCGCCATCGCCGTGATGGGACGACTCTGAAAGAGCCAGAGACGCCCGTCGTCGTCGAAGCCGAACTCGATGTCCTGCGGCCCGCCGAACACTTTGCGCGCGCGCCGGGCGAGGCAGGTGAGGCGGGACAGCTCGGATGCGGTCAACAGCCGTTCCGGCGCCGGGGGTTCGGTACGCAGGACGCGCCCGCGCGGGCTGAGCAGATAGTTCGTGCCGGGCTGCTCGCCGCTGACGAGCGTGTCGGGACCGCCCCGCACCGCACTCACCAGCATCCGGTCCGGCCGCCCCTCGACGGGATCCGCGCCGAACAGCACGCCGCCGACACGCGCGGCGAGCATCGGCTGGACCAGGACGGCCATCGCGGCCGTCGTGCCGTCGGAAAGGTGCGCCGACGCGCGGACGACGTCGACCGCCGCACGGAAGGCGTCCCAGCCGCGCACATCGAGCACGGACGCGAACTGCCCGGCCAGGGACGACTCCTGGGTGTCCTCCTGCGGGGACGAGGAGCGGACGACGAGCGGCAGCGCACCGTCCGCCGACAGCTCACGCCAGGAATGGTGCAGGGCACCTGCGTCGGGGGATTCGTCCGTGCCGTGCGGGACGACGAAGCCGGGCAGTACGGGGAGCCCGGCGCGGGCGGCGCGCGCGAGGTGCGCGGCCTTGGAGCCGGTGAGGTGGGTCTGTGCCGCCCGCGGATCGTCCAGCGGAACGGGCGGAAGGGCCGTGGCACGCGCGGCACCCGCGCCCCGCGCCCCACCCTTGCCCTCGCCATGACCGTCGCCGTACGTGTCGTCGTATGCGGGGCGTTCGCCGAGCGTCGTCATCAGGCACCCTCCAGGACCGGCCGCCAACAGGGGGGACGCGCGGGGGTGGCCCTGCGCCTGACGGCGGAACGAAGGATCTCGGCATGTCGTCGACGGGTCCGATGCCGTTCGCGGGGCGGACCACAGCCCCCACCCCGGCGGGCCCCGACGGCGACGTGCCTCCCATGACAACGATCCCACCAGAGGGCCAATTCCTGGAGCTGACGGGCTGGTTGACGGTGTCTTCCGGCCAGTGCGGGGGCGTTCGCGGTCAGCAGGGGCAGCCATTGGTCCATCGCGGTGGGCGGCGGAGAGGCCGTTGCGTCAGGCCGCGCGGCCGCCCGGCCCTCGCGTCACGCCGTCATCGGTCGGTCGTACGGCCCTATCGGTGCCGTCAGGTGCGTCGAGCCGGTCAGCCATCGGTCCACCGCGGCAGCGGCCGCGCGGCCCTCGGCGATGGCCCAGACGACGAGCGACTGGCCGCGGCCCGCGTCGCCCGCCGCGAAGACCCCCGGCGCATTGGTCGCGAAGCCCGCGTCGCGTGCGAGGGTGCCGCGCTCCTCGACGTCCACGCCGAGCTGGTCGAGGAGGCCGCCTTCCGTCCGCTCGGGGCCCGAGAAGCCGAGCGCCAGAAGCACCAGGTCGACGGGGAGCGCACGGGTGGTGCCGGGCCGCGGACGGCGGTCCGCGTCGACCTCGGCCAGGTGCAGGGCGTGCACCCGCCCCGTCGCGTCGCCGGTGAAGCGCAGGGTGGACGCGGCGAAGAGGCGCGCGTCGGCGTCCGCCGCCGGTGCGGTGCCCAGCTCCCCTGCCTCCTCGTGGGCGGCGGAGAGCCGGTAGACCTTCGGGTACGTCGGCCAGGGCTCGGCAAGGTCGTCGCGCGCCTCGCCAGGCCGCGCGTAGATGTCCAACTGCGTGACGGACGCGGCCCGTTCGCGCACGGCCGTGCCCAGGCAGTCGGCTCCCGTGTCCCCGCCGCCGACGATGACGACGTGCTTGCCGGCGGCGGACAGCGGCGAGCGGTCCAGATCGCCCTCGCAGACGCGGTTGGCGAGCGGCAGATACTCCATGGCCTGGTGGATACCGGCCAACTCCCGCCCGGGCACGTCCAGTTCACGCCAGGCGGTGGCGCCGACAGCGAGGACGACCGCGTCGTGCCCGGCCCGCAGCTCCGCCCCGCCGATGTCCCGGCCCGCCTCCGTCGACGTACGGAAGACCGTGCCCTCGGCCCGCATCTGTGCGAGCCGCCGCTCCACGTGGTGCTTCTCCATCTTGAACGCGGGGATTCCGTACCGCAGGAGCCCGCCCGCGCGGTCGTCGCGCTCGTACACGGCGACGGTGTGCCCCGCGCGCGTCAGCTGCTGCGCGGCGGCGAGACCGGCGGGGCCCGAGCCGATGACCGCGACGGTACGGCCGGAGTGCCGGTCCGGGGGCCGCGGCGGATCGAGGCCGTCCTCCCACGCACGGTCGGCGATCGCCGCCTCGACGTTCTTGATGGTCACCGCGGGCTGGTTGATCGCAAGGACGCAGCCCGTCTCGCAGGGGGCGGGGCACAGGCGGCCGGTGAACTCGGGGAAGTTGTTCGTGGCGTGCAGCCGGTCGGCGGCGGCCCGCCAGCCGGCGCGCGAGACGAGGTCGTTCCACTCCGGGATCAGATTGCCCAGCGGGCACGCGTCGTGACAGAACGGAACGCCGCAGTCCATGCAGCGGTCCGCCTGCCGTTCGACGATGGGCAGCAACGCTCCGGGGACGTACACCTCGTCCCAGTCACCGACCCGCTCGCCCACGGGGCGGCGCGGCCATTCCTGGCGGGGGGTGGTGAGGAAGCCCTTGGGGTCGGCCATGGCCGTCTCCCTCGCGTGCTTTTGCAGGCTTTCCGCCACCTTACGCCGGGCCGGCCGCCGCGGCACTCGGTCGGGTCGGGGGGCCGGTCAGGTCGGGTCAGGTCAGGTCAGGTCAGGTCAGGTCAGCGACAGGGTGAAGGCCGCCGCCGAGGCGAGCGACGCGCCGACCCGGATGTGGTTCCACCTGGTCCACTCGCTGACGTACGTACGCCACTTCTCCGCACTCTGCGGGGCCTGTGGGTCGAGCTTGGCCAGGGCGTCGTTGCGGGGGACGTTCGCGGCAATGGTCACCCCGAACGACCCGAACAGATACAGCGCGCTGCCGAGCAGGATCTCCACGGTGCCCTCGTCGGGCCAGAGCACGAACGTGACGACGGCGACGACCGAGCTGAGGCCGGCGGCGCCCATGAACACGGCCATGAACCCGGGGGTGACGGCGGCGACGTTGATCGACTGCATCGCGGCGATGCCCTGTGCCGGGGGCAGCGCGGCGAGGCCCTTCATCACGAAGGTCGAGAACGCGATGAACGCTCCGGCCACCAGGCCGCTGGCGAGCGCGCCCAGCAGCACGAGTACGAAGTACGGTCCCTCGATCATGGCAACTCCCGCGTCGGGTAAGGCGGCCGGGTGGTGGGCGAGCGAGCCGTGAGTCTGCATGGCGGGGTCGCCCACCACAAGTCAATTCCCTGGGCGCGGGGTCGGCCATGCGCACGACGCGCGATCGCATGCGAGGACGTCTCGCGGCACCCCTGAGGGGCCGCCTGCCGCGGGCCCACTGCCCCAAGCCGCCGCTGCGCGGCGATGCGGGGCTCGGCTGTCACCTGCCCGTCCGCCCTAGCCGCCGCTCCGCGGCGATTTCTCCCGCCCACCCACCCGTTCACCCGGGGTAATCGGGTGGGCGGGCGGGAAAGATCCGCCGCGAAGCGGCGGCTCGAATCCGCGAAGACGCCCGGCCGAAGGCAAAGCCGAGCCCCTCCCTGCGACGGAGGTCGACGACGCCCGGCCGAAGGCCAAACCGAGCCCCGCCTCGGCCAGAGGCACGACGCCCGGCCGGAAGGCAAAGCCGAGCCCCTCCCCGCGACGGAGGTCGACGACGCCCGGCCGGAGGTCACGCCGAGGCCCGGCCAGGAGGCGCGGCGGCGCGCCACAGCGCCAGCGTGGCCTCGACCGCGGCAGCGATCCGGCGGCGGGCCTCACCCCGCGGCACCCCGCTCATCAGCAGCCGGTCGTACGGAGTATCCGTATGCCGCACCGCGGCAACCACAGCCGCGGTCACCGCCCCCGCGGACAACGCGCGGCCCGCCGCACTGCGCCCCACCCGCCCACTGCCCCGCACGGACGCATGCGCGGCGATCGCAAGCGCCCGCCCCTCCGGACACCCCGGAAACAGGCGCCGTATCTCGTCCGCGAACGCCCCCGTGAAGCGGACGTCCTCCGCCGCCCGCCGCACCGCGTCCCGCGCCCTCCGCCGCGCCCGCGCCTCCGCGTCTGCGAGGCACCGCTCCTCGGCACGCGCGAGGGCCGCCTCCTCGACGAGAACGCCCTGCCGTTCGTACCGGCTCCGGCGCCGGTTGAGGCGCACGACCACCGCCGCAAGGCCGCTCCCCTCGCGGGCCCGCCGCGTCAGCGCGGTGTCGCCGCGCGGCAGGAACACGAGATGCCCCAGGTCGGCGCAGTCCAGACAGCGCGGCCCGCCGTCCTCCACGACCAGCAGGGCGAGCGGTCCGCCACGGCACTCCTCGCAGTGCCGCCGCTTCAGCGGTTGGATGGCGACAAGTCCCGGTCCGGCGGGCGGAGTTGGCAGAGGAGGGGTGGTCGGAGCCATGAACGAAGCATTCCCCCTCCCCGAGGGGCCCTACCGCGCACCCGGCATCATGGGCCCTGTGCGACTCGAAGCGATCACCTGGGAACGGCTCACCGAAGCCCTCGCCGGCCGGCTCGCGGAGCTCAAGACGGCCGACGGAAGCCTCTGGCCCCGCATCGCCTTCGACGGCGCCCCCGCGGGCAGGCCCGGCGAGCTCGCACACCGCGTGGCCGACGCCCTGCGGGTGCGCGGACGGTCCGCGCTGGTGATCGGCACGGAGGACTTCCTGCGCCCGGCCTCCCTGCGCCTGGAGTACGGGCGCGAGGACGTGGAGGCGTACCACAGCGGCTGGTTCGACACGGGAGCCCTGTGGCGCGAGGTGTTCGGGCCACTGGATCCGGGCGGCACGGGACGCGTACTGCCCGACCTGTGGGACCCGGCCGCGGACCGTGCCACCCGCAGCCCGTACGTCGAACTCCCGCCCGGCGGAATCCTGTTGATGCACGGCCCGCTGCTCCTCGGCCACTGGTTCCCGTTCGACCTGACGGTCCACATACGGCTCTCGCAGGGCGCCCTGCGCCGGCGTACCGCACCGGACGAGCAGTGGACGCTGCCGGCCTTCGAGCGGTACGAGACGGAGACGGATCCCGCTGCGGCGGCCGACGTGGTCGTACGCGCCGACGATCCCCGGCATCCGGCGTGGAGCGGCTGAACGTCGACCGGACCGGGATCCGCGGTGCCCGTCCCCGGCGTGCGGACCCCCGCAGACCCGGAGAGAATGAAGGGCGCCGGGACTAGCGGTGCCTCCGTGCCGCGCCGGCCGTCCGGCAACGGGAGGTACTCATGACCACCGCCGGAGACATCATGCACCGTGGTGCCCAGTGGATCCCCGCCCACGAGACCCTGGACCGCGCCGCGCAGCTCATGCGCCAGCTCGACGTGGGCGCGCTGCCCATCAGCGACGAGAATGAACGCCTCTGCGGCATCCTCACCGACCGCGACATCGTGGTCGGCTGCGTGGCGATGGGGCACGACCCGTCCAAGGTGACCGCGGGCGAGATGGCCAAGGGTACGCCACGCTGGGTCGCGTCGGACGCGGACGTCGACGAGGTCCTGCACGAGATGCAGGGCCGCCAGATCCGCAGGCTCCCTGTCATCGAGAACAAGCGTCTGGTCGGCATGATCAGCGAGGCCGACCTCGCCAAACACCTCACCGAGGAGCAGCTCGCGGGCTGGGTCGAGAGCGTGTACGCGAAGAGCTGATCGCCTACGGCTGCTCGCGTACGACTACCCCTTCGCCGCCACCGAGAACGTGCCGTCGTCCGTCACCCCGTACAGCACGCCCCCGAGGGCCAGCGGGGCCACCCCGCTCGGGGAGCTGTCGTCCACCGAGCCGCCTCTGTCGGTGTCCCTGAAGGAGGGCGCCGAGCGCCACCGCTCCTTGCCCGTACGGGTGTTGACGGCGATGACGCTGCTGTCCGGCATCGTGGCGTACAGGGTGTCGCCCCGCACCGAAGGCTCGCTGAAGATCCGCAGTTCGCGCGAGGTGGTCCACAGCGGCTTGCCCCGCTCGAGGTCGAGGGCGAGCACGGTCTCGTTGGCGTAGTCGAACAGGTACATGGCGTCGCCGCGCACCAGCGGCGGCGCCTCCGGCTCGACTGCCCAGGGGAAGTCGATCCCGCGGACGTCCCCCGAGGTCAGATCCTGGATGAAGAAGCGTGAGGAGACGCCGGAGTCGTCCTCCCAGCGGGCGAAGTACCCCTTGCCGTCGTGCACCGTGGCCAGCCAGAGATCGCCCTTCGGCGCCTTGACCGAGCCCAGCTTCCGGCCGGTGCGCGCGTCGAAGCGCGTGATGGCCGATGAGGCGGGGGCGGGGTCGCCCTTGCGCGCTGCGGTGCGCAGATCCGCGAAGACCGTGCCGTCCGGGCCCGCGTAGAACGCGCCAGGCGAGTCGCTGGTCACCTTGTGGTGCCACAGCTCGTCGCCGGACCGGGGATCGTACGCCGTGTACGTCGACGTCCGGGACTCGCTCAACTCGCCCTTGTGCACGACGAGTACGCCGCTCAGGAACTGGAACTCCGCGTGCGGCCCCGGCAGCCGCCACAGCCGCCGGCCGCTCTTCGCGTCGTACGCGTCGACGCCCTGGGAGCCCTCCGCGCTGAACGTGAACACCGCCCCGGCGCCCACCACGGGCTCGGTGACCGAGTACCCGTCGCTGGACTTGGGGCGGTGCATCGGCTTGGTCCATGTGACCTTGCCCGTCAGGGGATCGAGCCGGGTCAGCGCCGTGGTCGGCGACGCGCAGTAGACGCCGCGCGCGTGCGGGGTGCAGGCCTCCGAGGACGGCATCATGTCGTCGCCGTCCTTCTCGGCCGCGACGTGCCACGGCTGCCAGCCGTCGGGCAGGCCCGGCTTGCCGTCCGTGCCCTCCGCGACGGGATCCGACGCCCCGAGCAGTGCCACGGATACGCCGATGCCGATCACGGCCGCAAGCGCCACGGCACCCGCGAGGACCACCTTGAACCGCCGCCCCCGGCGCGGGCGTTGGGCCGCGGTAGCGGTCGCCGACAGGGCGAACGTGGTGTCGGAGGCGTCGGAGGTGTCGGATGCGTCGGAGGTGTCGGTGGCGGTACCCTCCGGCTCCTCCGCCCGTTCCACGGTGGACACGCGGTCCTGCGGCGCACCCGGCTCCCCCTCCTCCGGCAGCGCGGCCAGCGCCTCGAGCACCTGCACCGGAGTGGGCCTGTCCTGCGGGTCCTTGGTGAGGCAGGAGAGGACGAGGGGGCGCAACGCCTCGGGCAGCGCGCCCAGTTCGGGGTCGTTGTGCACCGTCTGATAGGCAGCCAGATACGCGTTCTCCGCCTCGAAGGGGCTGCGCCCCGTCGCCGCGTACACGAGAAGTGCGCCGAGCGCGAAGACGTCGACGGGCGGCCCCACGTCGCGCGGGCTGCTGAACTGCTCCGGTGCCATGAACGGCGGTGAGCCCATCACCAGGCCCGTCTGCGTCCGGACATCGCTGTGCGCGGCACGGGAGATGCCGAAGTCGATGACGCGCGTCATCCCGCTGTCGCCGCCGTCACCGCCGCCGCCGTCCGTGTCCTCCCCGGAGTCGAGCAGCAGTACGTTGCTCGGCTTCAGGTCGCGGTGCACCACCTCGGCGGAGGGGGCACCTCCCGCGCCCTTAAGGCGTGGGGGAGGATCTCCCGCAGCGCCTCGGCCAGTTCGCCGCCGAGCCGCTTCAGCCGGGGCCAGTCGAGGGGCCCCTGCTCGGCGACGCGCTGGGCGAGGGTGTCGCCGTGCACGTACGCCGTGGCCATCCAGGGCAGCGCGGCCTCCGGGTCGGCGTCCACGACGGGCGCGGTGAAGGCGCCGCTGACCCGGCGCGCGGCCGTGACCTCCTGGCGAGGGGGGTCCCCCCTGCTCCTTAAGAGCTTGGGGGAGGGCGCGGAACTCGGGGTCGTCCGCGTACTGGGTGTGGACGACCTTGACCGCGACCGCGCGGCCCGAGGCGGAGCGTCCGAGATAGACGACGCCCATGCCGCCGGTGCCGATCCGCGACTCGATCCGGTAGCCGCCGATCGACTCGGGATCACCCTCGCGCAGAGGCATCGGTCACCTTCCCCCGGTGGTTGACATGGCCGTCACAGACTAGACGCCGGGGCGTGGCGTGGCCGTCGCGGTGCGTCAGAGCCAGCCATTGCGTCAGAGCCAGCCATTGCGCCGGAACCCTCGGTACAGCGCGAAACAGACGGTGACGATCAGTCCGACGACCATGCCGTAGCCGTACTTCCAGTGCAGCTCGGGCATGTGGTCGAAGTTCATGCCGTACAGACCGCAGACCATCGTCGGTACGGCGATCACGGCGGCCCATGCAGTGATCTTCCGCATGTCCTCGTTCTGGGCGACCGTCACTTGGGCGAGATGCGCCTGGAGGATCGAGTTCAGGAGCTCGTCGAAGGCGGCGATCTGCTCGGTGACCCGCTTCAGATGGTCGTCGACGTCCCGGAAGTAGGCCTGTATCTCCGGGGCGATCACCCGCATCGGCTGGGTGGACAGGATCTGCAGGGGGCGGTCGAGCGGCACCACGGCCCGCTTCAGCTCAAGGAGTTCACGCTTGAGCTGGTAGATGCGGCCCGGATCGGCGCGCTCCCCCTCCTTGGAGAACACGTCCATCTCGACCTGGTCTATGTCGGCCTGCACGGCGTCCGTGGCGGCGAGATAGTCGTCCACGACGTGGTCGGCCAGCGCGTGCAGCACCGCTCCGGGGCCCTTGGCGAGCTGCTCGGGCGCCGATTCCAGCTCCTCGCGCAGCGGACCGAGCGAGCCGTGCCTGCCGTGCCGCACGGTGATCACGAACTCCCGGCCGACGAAGACCATGATCTCGCCGGTGTCCACCACCTCGCTGGTCGCGGTCAGCTCGGCATGGTCCACGTAACAGACGGTCTTGAACACGGCGAACAGCGTCTCGTCGTACCGCTCGACCTTCGGCCGCTGGTGCGCGTGCACCGCGTCCTCCACGGCGAGCGGGTGCAGGTCGAAGAGCTCCGCGATGCCCGCGAACTCCTGCTCCGTGGGCTCGTGAAGACCCAGCCAGACGAAACCGTCACCGCTCTTGCGTACGCGCTCGACCTCCTCGACCAGGTCGCGGCCGCCCTCCTGACGGACTCCGTCGCGGTACGTCACGCACTTGACCACCGACGAGCCCAGCGGGGAGCGGACGGGATGGCTGAGGTCGACGCGGGTGTGCTTGCGGGTGAGGCGGGCTGCCCGTGCGACTCTCCGCAGGCCGCCCACCTTCCGGAGGTTCCCTACCTTCCGCAGGTTGCCTGCCATCGACATGCGTGGCTCCTCGTTCCGGTGACTTGGCCAGCAAGTCTGCCAGTACGAGGCGACAGTGCGGCCGGGGCCTGTGGGAACGGAAGACTCCGCTCCGATATGCCCGGTTCAGCCTCCCCAGGCGAAGCCCGGACAACTGGGATGATCGCGGCATGACGCTCATCGACGGCTATCTCTCAGGAAATCGACCCGCTGGGGCGGCTGAGGCGGCTGGCGCCACCGAGGTCGGCCGGCGCCACGACGCCTTCGCGGCCCTCTTCGATCCCACGACCTTCCGGCACATCGAGCGGCTCGGCATCGGTCCTGGCTGGCGCTGCTGGGAGGTCGGGGCGGGCGGCGCCTCCGTCGTCTCCTGGCTCGCCAAGCGGGTGGGCCCCACCGGGCGGGTCCTCGCGACCGCCACGGACACGTCCTGGCAGACGTCGGCCGCGCGCTCGCCGGTCGAGGTGCGCACACACGACGTGGGCGCGGACGCACCGCCCGTCGAGGGCTTCGACCTGGTGCACGCGCGGCTCGTGCTGTCCCGGGTGCCCGACCCGGAGCAGGCACTGCGGTCGATGATCAGGGCCCTGCGCTCCGGGGGCCGGCTCCTGATCGAGGAGGCCGACCCCGCGCTGCAGCCCCTGCCCTGCCCCGACGAGCACGGCCCCGCACAGGAGTTGGCGAACCGCATCAGGCGCGCGCTGCTCACCCAGCGGGGCTCGGACGTCGCGTACGGCCGTGGCCTGCCCCGTCTGCTGCGCGCCGCGGGCCTGCGCCAGGTGGAGGCCGACGCGTACTTCCCCCTGACGGCCCCGGCGTGCGCCGCCCTGGAGATGATGACGATCCAGCAGTCCCGCACGGCCCTGACCACCGCGGGCCTGGCCACGGACGAGGACATCACCACCCACCTGGCGAGCGTCGCGACGGGCACGATGGACCTGGCGACGTCACCGCTGATCTCGGCGTGGGGCAGGAAGGGGTAAGTAAAGCGCCCCCGTAAGGGAGCGCGGGGAACTGCGCGACAAGCCCCCGCACCCCTGCAGCCGCAGGCAGGGCCTGGCCACTCCGTACCGGGAGACGCTCAGCAGTCCGTCGAACCGGGCACCGGGGCCTCCCCCTGCCATGGCGGCTCCGGCGAGTGGAGCGCCCTGTAAGGGGCGCGGGGAACTGCGCGACAAGCCCCCGCACCCCTGCAGCCGCAGGCAGGGCCTGGCCGCGCCGTACCGGGAGACGCTTAGCAGTCCGTCGAACCGGGTACCGGGGGCCTTCCCCCTGCCATGGCGGCTCCGGCGAGTAGGGCGCCCTGTAAGGGGCGCGGGGAACTGCGCGACAAGCCCCCACACTCCTGCAGCCGCAGGCAGGGCCTGGCCGCGCCGTACCGGGAGACGCTTAGCAGTCCGTCGAACCGGGTACCGGGGGCCTTCCCCCTGCCATGGCAGCTCCGGCGAGTAGGGCGCCCTGTAAGGGGCGCGGGGAACTGCGCGACAAGCCCCCACACTCCTGCAGCCGCAGGCAGGGCCTGGCCACTCCGTACCGGGAGACGCTCAGCAGTCCGTCGAACCGGGCACCGGGGGCCTCCCCCCGACCCGTTCGACGGCCCGGGCCCCGGCCCGGCACCCTTCCTCCGCCGCCACGCGAAGATCCGCACCCCCCAGCCGGGAGGCGAGAAACGCGCCGGTGAACGCGTCGCCCGCGCCCGTCGAGTCGTGGGCGACGGCAGGCAGCGCGGGGACCTCCGCCCGCACCTCGCCGCCCCGGGCGACCAGCGCGCCCGCGGCGCCCCGCTTGACCACCACCGCGGGGAACTGGCGGCTCAGGTTCACGGCAGCGTCCGCCAGGTCGGGCACACCGGTGAGCAGCCGCGCCTCGTCCTGGCTCGGCAGCAGCACGTCCACGCCGTCCGTCGCCGCCAGGAAGCGGCCCACGCCGAGATCGGTGAGGAACCCCGCCGACGCGGGATCCACGCTCACCGGCACTCCACGCGCGCGTGCCGACGCCAGCGCCGCCCCGACCGCCGCCCGGCTCGGCCCTGCGAAGAACAGATAGCCCGAAAGGTGCAGCCACCCGACACCGTCCAGGAGCGCGGCCGACCAGTCGTCGGCCGACAGACGCAGCGAGGCGCCGCTGTCCGCCAGGAAAGTCCGCTCGGCCCCGGCGCCCCCGTCGACCAGACAGATCACCGTCCCCGTCGGCGCCTCGGGGTCGACGACGAGCCGTGGACGTACTCCCGCGCGGGCGAGCGCGTCCTCGTGCCATGCCGCCGAATCGGCGCCGACCCGCCCCAGGATCCGCACGTCCCGGCATCCCCAAGAGGCGGCCCAGGACGCGACATTGGCGCCCGCGCCGCCCGGCACCGCACGGATCGCCGCCGCGGTGTCGGTGCCCGGAGCGAGCGGCGCACGGTGCCGCGCGACGATGTCGGTGACGACGTCGCCGACGACCAGCAGGGCCCCGCCCCCTGAGCTCACCGCCCGGCCCAGGCCGCCGCGATCCGGCCCGCGAGCCGTACGTTGCCGCGCACCGCCGCGAGGTTGGCGTCGAGCGATGCGCCCTGCGTACGGCGCACCAGCTGGTCCAGGAGGAACGGCGTGACCGCCTGCCCCGTGATGCCACGCTCGGCACACTCCTCCAGTGCTTCGGCGAGCACGCGCGCGTGGAGCGCGGGATCGAGCTGCTCGGACTCGGGGACGGGGTTCGCGACGATCAGCGCGGACTCCGGGCCGCCCACCGCGTCCTGGGCCCGCATCACCTGGGCGACCTCCGCGGGCGTACGCAGCGTCCAGTCCACGGGATGCCCGGAGTCGGTGAGATAAAAGCCGGGGAAGCGATCAGTGCCGTACCCGGCCACCGCGACGCCCAGCGTCTCCAGGCGCTGCAGCGTCGCCGCCACGTCCAGGATCGACTTCACGCCCGCGCAGACCACCGTGATACGCGTCCGGGCGAGCAGCCCCAGGTCGGCGGACTCGTCCTGCGTCACCGTCCACTCCCGGTGCACCCCGCCGAGCCCGCCCGTGGCGAACACCCGCACGCCCGCGCGCGCGGCGAGCAGCGCCGTCGCCGACACGGTCGTCGCCCCGCTCGCACCGGCGGCGACCGCGAGCGCCAGATCGCGGTGGCCCAGCTTGCGGATGCCGTCCTCGTTCGCGACCCGCTCCAACTGCTCCTTGTCCAGGCCGACACGGGGGCGCCCGTCAAGGACGGCGATCGTCGCGGGGACGGCGCCTTGTGCCCGTACGACCTCCTCCAGCTCGCGCGCCACCTGGAGATTGCGCGGGCGGGGCAGCCCGTGCGCGATGATCGTGGACTCCAGGGCGACGACCGGCCGCTGATCCGCCACCGCCGCCTGTACCTCGTCGGACACCACCAGCACGGGCCTGCCTCCTGCCTGTCGGGTCTCCTCTCATCCCTGGCGGGCGGCGCACCATGCCAAACCCTTGCGGCGCCGGGGACGGCGTGGCGGCGGCCGACTTCTGCTCAACGAGGAGACCATCTTCGACCTCGCGCCGCGCACGCTCGCGGAGCGCATGGGCGTCGTGCCGGACGCGGAGAAGAGCGCGGGCCATCCGGTCAACCACGTCTGCCTCGCCCTTCCGGAGGCCGACTTCGACGCGCTGCGCACCCGTCTGGAGGAGCGGGGAACACCGGTATCGGACTTCTCGTACGACGCGTTCGGCGCCCGAGGCAAGGCCCGCCGCAGCTTCTACTTCCGCGACCCGGACGGGAACATCTTCGAAGCGCGGCACTACGAAGAAGGCTGACCCCTGCCAGGGCCCTCGCGCGGCGCCCGGCTAGGGTGACCGGCCATGACCACGAATGATCAAGCCGCCGCGTCGTTTGCCGTGCACATTCCGGATGCCGACCTGGAGGCCGAGCCGCTCGATCCCGCGCAGATCGTCTCCGGCACCCCGGAGGTCACCGGCAAGCTCCTGTGGGAGTCCGCCGACGGCAAGCAGCTGCGCGGCATCTGGCAGATCACGCCCGGCGTGGTCACCGACATCGAGGCCAACGAACTCTTCGTGGTCGTCAGCGGCCGCGCCACGATCGCCGTCGAGGGCGGCGACGTGATCGAGGTCGGCCCCGGCGACGCGGCCGTCCTGCGCGAGGGCGACCGTACGACCTGGACGGTGCACGAGACGCTGCGCAAGGCGTACCACATCACGCTGCCCTGACCACCGGGCCGGGATCAGGCTTTCGTGAGCGTCCTGCGGACCGCGAGTCCCGCCATCGGAAGCAGCACACAGACGCCGATGAGGTTGAGCCAGCCGTAGCTCGCCTGCGCGACGATCAGGCCGGCGGCCGCGCCGCCGATGCCCGCCGCCGTGTTCATGGTCAGGTCCGAGAGGCCCTGCACTGCGGCCCGGGCGGGGCCCGGCACCGAGTCGGTCAGCAGCGCGGAGCCGGACACCAGGCCCGCGGACCAGCCGAGGCCGAGGGCGAAGAGCCCGGCGGCGGTCTGGCCGTGGCTGGGGCCCGCCGTACCGGCGAGCAGCGCGGCGCAGCACAGCAGCCCGATCGCCAGGCCGATCACGGAGAGCCTGCCGAACCGGTCGGCGAGCCAGCCCATCACCGGCGACAGGGCGTACATGCCCGCGATGTGACCGCTGATGACCAGGCCGACCAGCTGCAGGCTCGCCCCGTGGTGCCCGAGGTCGACCGGCGTCATCACCATGATCGAGACCATCACGGTGTGCGAAGCGGCCACCGTCACCAGGGCGAGGCGGGCCATCGGCGATGCGGCCACCGCGGCGACACCGGCCCGCAGCGAGCGGCTCTGCGCGGTGTCGTCCTCCTGCGGGGCCAGGGCGCGCGCGGTGAGCAGCGGGTCGGGTCGGAGCAGCACCGCCACCACCAGACCGGAGACCGCGAAGATCCCGGCGGCGAAGAGGAAGGGGCCCGCCGTCTCGGGGATGGCCGTACCGGCGAAGGCGCGGCTCGTGGGGGCGGCGATGTTCGGCCCGAGGACCGAGCCGATGGTGGTGGCCCAGATGACCAGGGAGATGGCGCGGCCGCGCCGCTCGGGCTCGGCGAGATCGGCCGCGGCGAACCGTGCCTGCAGATTCGCCGACGAGCCCGCCCCGAAGCCCGCCATGCCGAGCAGCAACAGGGGGAAGTTCTCGATGACCGCGGCGAGCACCACGAGCCCCGCGCCGAGGGCGCCGATCAGATACGCGAGGACGAGTCCAGGACGCCGTCCGCGCGAGGTCATCAGCGCGGCGAGCGGCAGCGAGAGCAGCGCCGTGCCGGCCACGGAGGCGGTGGGCGCGAGGCCGGACAGGGCCTCCGTCCCGCTCACCTCGGTCGCAAGGACCGGGGCCAGGGCGATGCCGATCGGTACGCCGAGCCCGCCCAGTATCTGACTGGCGATCAGCACCGCGGTGGTTCGGCGGCGCAGGCCGGGCAGCGCCTCCGGGGCGGGTATGTCAGGAGCGTCGACGGTCGAAGTCACTGACGCAGTGTGCCAGGGCGTTCGTATACGCGAAACGGAGTTGCGGCGACCGACTGGGCGCCTCGGGCCGGCGCGGGGTCGTCTGGCGTCTCGGATCAGCACGCGTCGGCCGATTAGGCGTTTCAGGCCGGCGCGCGGTCGGCTGGCCTTCGGATCTGGGCTCGGTGGGCTGGCCCTTCAGATCAGCGCGCGGTCGGCCAGCGCCTCAGATCAGCGCACGCCGACCGGACGTCTCAGACGGGCGCGGGGCCGGGCGGCCCCTTAGACCAGCGCACGGCCGGCCGGCACCTCAGATCAGCGCGCGGCCAGCCGGCGTCTCAGGCCGGCGCAAGCTCGCCCCGCCCCTCAGACCAGCGCACGCTCGCCCCGCCTCTCAGAACAACGGCTGCGGCAGCACCCCCTCCAGCGCGAGCAGCCGGCGCTTGGTCTCCAGGCCGCCCCCGAAGCCGCCGATGCCGCCGTCGCTCTCCACCACGCGGTGGCACGGCACCACGACCGGCAGCGGATTGGCGCCCATCGCCATCCCGACCGCCTGGGCGGCGCCGGGCTGGCCGACGCGCCGGGCCAGGTCGCCGTAGCCGACGACCGCGCCGTAGGGAACGGTGGTCAGCTCGCGCAGGACCTGACGGTTGAACCCGGAGATCAGCGACCAGTCCAGGGGCAGCTCGAAGGCGTGCCGCTCGCCCGCGAAGTAGTCCGCGAGCTGCCGTATGGGCTCGGCGAGCAGCGGCGAGCCGGGCGCCTCGACCGGCTCCGCCCCCAGCCGGGAGCCGAGCCGGTCGAGCGCCTTGCCGCGCACCGCGTCCGTGGCGTGGAAGACGACGGTGACCAGACCCTCGTCGGTCGCGGCGAGCAGCAGGGGGCCGATGTCGCTCGCGACGACGGCCCACACCACCCGCTGCCGGCCTTCCTGTCCCTGCGTGTCCTGCCCGTTGGCGTTCATGCGGACCACCGTACGACCGGGCACTGACAATGCCCGCTGCCGTCGGCTGCCGGACTACTCGGAGATCGCCTTGCGCACGACGTCCGGCGTGTTCGTGATGATGCCGTCCACCCCGAAGCCCGCCACCCGCCGCGCGCTCGCCGCATCGTTGACGGTCCACGTGAAGATCTCCAGAGGCTTGCCGTGCGGCCCCTTGAGCGAGTGGATCGCGGCGACGTAGCTGTTGGAGATCGAGCCGTGCGTCGAGTTGATCTGGTCGGAGAACTTCGCGTACGCGGGCAGATCGGCCACGGCGGGCGTCCCGAGGAAGCCCGTCTTGATGTCGGGCCGCAGCGCGTGCACCGTCTTCACGCTGTCCGCGCTGAAGCTCTGGATCACGAGCTTGCTGCGGACGTGCTTCCGGTCGAGCCAGCCCTCCTTGCGGAGCACCTCCAGGCCCTGCTTCTCGATGCCCGGGTACAGCTCGGGCTTCTTGAACTCGAAGACGAGCTTCTGGTGGTTGCGCGAGACCCGGTTCATGTACTGCTTCAGCGTCGGCACCCGCTGCCCCGCGTACTTGGGGCTGAACCAGCTGCCCGCGTCCAGCCTGGCGATCTCCGCCGTGGTGAAGTCGGCGACCTTCCACGGCGCACGGTCGGGGAAGAGCTCCTCGACGTTCGTCGTCCGCTTCAGGGTGTCGTCGTGCATGATCACGAGCTCGCCGTCCTTGGTGCGCTGGACGTCGTTCTCGACCCAGCGGAACCCCATGTCAGCCGCCTTGTCGATGGCTGAAAGAGTGTTCTCCGGAGCGTAGGCGGAAGCCCCCCGGTGCGCGACGACCAGCGGTCTGTCGTACGCACTGGAGGACTGGGCGGACGGCTGTGCCGAAGTCCGGTCGGAGGCCTGAGCGGTGGCGGAGGGGAGGGCGAGTGCACCGGCTCCAAGAAGAGCGGCGGTGGTGGCAGCGGCAGCGCGTGCGTACAACGGTGACTCCTCGCGATAGCGGTCACGGACCGGATGAGAGTGACAGTCCACGGCCAACGCGAGACAGGTGCAGGATGGCCACAGGTTGAACGGAGACAGCCGGGTTTCTTTCCCGGAAAATCGTTCGTACGTTCCGGAGTGAGCTTTACTCTCTGCGGCAGCCCACGGCCTCTCAGTAGGCCGTCGGTTGGGGCCAGATGGGGTTTTTCCCGGGCGAACAGGTACTACAGGCGGAAGGGCTACCGCGAATGCAGGGCACGGTCGACGGTTTCAGCTACGGAGCTGTCACACCCGTAGTGGCGTACCTCATGGCCTGTCTGGGCGGTGCGCTCGGACTGCGCTGCACCACCAGATCGCTTCTTGTCGCGCATTCCTGGCGACCCGGCTGGCTCGCCCTCGGGTCGGCCGCGATCGGGTCCGGCATATGGACCATGCATTTCGTCGCGATGATGGGCTTCACCGTCAAGGAAGCGCCGATCCACTACGACAAGGCGCTGACCTTCGCGAGCCTCGCCGTCGCCATCCTCATGGTCGGCATCGGGATCTTCATCGTCGGCTACCGCGGCGCGACCGGGACGGCCCTGTTCACCGGGGGGACGATCACCGGCCTGGGTGTCGCCTCGATGCACTATCTGGGAATGGCCGGTATGCGTCTGCGCGGAACGCTGGAGTACAACACCCTCACCGTCTCCGCCTCCGTCGTCATCGCCGTCGTCGCCGCCACCGCGGCACTGTGGGCGGCCGGCCAGGTCAGAGGCTTCCTGTGGAGCCTCGGCGCGAGCCTCGTGATGGGCCTGGCCGTCAGCGGGATGCACTACACGGGAATGGCCGCGCTCAGCGTCCATCTGCACGGCTCGACCGCCGCGCCGGTCACCGGGGACTCACCCGCCGAACTCCTCGCGCCCATGATGATCGGCCCGCTCGCCTTCCTGCTCCTCGCGGGCGTGATCGTGATGTTCGACCCGCTGATGGTGATGGGCAAGGAAGACCTCAAGAACGCCGCACAGGCGGCGCGCGCCCCCTACCCCGTTCCGCGCTCCGGCGACCGGCACGTCCCGCGGGCCGGCCGCAGGCCCCCGCCGCGCCCCGGCTCCAAGGCCCCGCAGAGCTGGTGATCCGGCCCCGTTGTCAGTGCGGGGTCGTACGGTGGGTTCCATGCGGCCCGTATCCAAGATCGAACGCACGGTGGCGCCTTTCGAGGTCGTCAGCAACTACCAGCCAAGCGGCGACCAGCCGGCGGCCATCGCCGACCTGGAGCGGCGCATCAACGCAGGTGAGAAGGACGTCGTCCTGCTCGGCGCGACCGGCACCGGCAAGTCGGCCACCACCGCGTGGATGATCGAGAAGCTCCAGCGCCCCACGCTCGTGATGGCGCCGAACAAGACGCTGGCCGCCCAGCTGGCGAACGAGTTCCGCGAGCTGCTCCCGAACAACGCGGTCGAGTACTTCGTCTCGTACTACGACTACTACCAGCCCGAGGCGTACGTCCCGCAGTCGGACACCTACATCGAGAAGGACTCCTCGATCAACGAGGAGGTCGAGCGCCTGCGCCACTCGGCGACGAACTCGCTGCTCACCCGTCGTGACGTGATCGTGGTCGCCTCCGTCTCCTGCATCTACGGCCTGGGCACGCCGCAGGAGTACGTGGACCGGATGGTCCCCCTCAAGGTCGGCGACGAGATCGACCGCGACCAGCTGCTCCGCCACTTCGTCGACATCCAGTACACGCGCAACGACGTGGCCTTCGCGCGCGGCACCTTCCGGGTCCGCGGCGACACCATCGAGATCTTCCCGGTCTACGAAGAGCTGGCCGTCCGCATCGAGATGTTCGGCGACGAGATCGAGGCGCTCTCCACGCTGCACCCCCTCACCGGCGAGGTCATCAGCGACGACGACCACCTCTACGTCTTCCCGGCCTCGCACTACGTGGCGGGTCCCGAGCGCATGGAGAAGGCGGTCAACGGCATCGAGAAGGAGCTCGCCGAGCGCCTGACCGAGCTGGAGAAGCAGGGCAAGATGCTGGAGGCCCAGCGGCTGCGCATGCGCACGACGTACGACCTGGAGATGCTCCGCCAGATCGGCTCCTGCTCCGGCGTCGAGAACTACTCGATGCACTTCGACGACCGCGAGCCGGGCTCGGCACCGAACACCCTCATCGACTACTTCCCCGAGGACTTCCTCCTCGTCATCGACGAGTCGCATGTCACGGTCCCGCAGATCGGCGCCATGTACGAGGGCGACGCCTCCCGCAAGCGGACCCTGGTGGACCACGGCTTCCGGCTGCCGTCCGCGCTGGACAACCGCCCGCTGAAGTGGGAGGAGTTCCTCGGGCGCATCGGCCAGACCGTCTATCTCTCGGCGACCCCGGGCAAGTACGAACTCTCGCGCGGCGACGGCTTCGTCGAGCAGATCATCCGCCCCACCGGCCTCGTCGACCCGGAGGTCGTGGTCAAGCCCACCGAGGGGCAGATCGACGACCTGGTGCACGAGATCCGCTCCCGTACGGAGAAGGACGAGCGGGTTCTGGTCACCACCCTCACCAAGAAGATGGCCGAGGACCTCACCGACTACTTCCTCGAACTGGGCATCCAGGTCCGCTATCTGCACAGCGACGTCGACACCCTGCGCCGCGTCGAGCTCCTGCGCGAGCTGCGCGCCGGTGAGTACGACGTCCTGGTCGGCATCAACCTCCTGCGCGAGGGCCTCGACCTGCCCGAGGTCTCCCTGGTGGCGATCCTCGACGCCGACAAGCAGGGCTTCCTGCGCTCCGGCACCTCACTGATCCAGACCATCGGCCGCGCGGCGCGCAACGTCTCCGGTCAGGTCCATATGTACGCGGACAAGGTCACCCCGGCGATGGAGCAGGCCATCGACGAGACCAACCGCCGCCGCGAGAAGCAGATCGCGTACAACAAGGAAAAGGGCATCGACCCGCAGCCGCTGCGCAAGAAGATCAACGACATCGTGTCGGCGATCGCGCGCGAGGAGGTCGACACCGAGGAGCTACTCGGCACCGACTACCGCACGGGGGAGGGAGCCGATGCAGGAACAGCCGCCAAGGCGCCGGTGCCCGCGCTCGGCGGGGCCAACGGGAAGGCCGGCAAGGCCGCCAAGGGCAAGGCCGCGGCGAAGGTGCCCACCGACCGGCCCGCGGCCGAACTGGCCGAGCAGATCGAGGAGATGACCGCGCGGATGCGCGCCGCCGCCGCCGACCTGCAGTTCGAGATCGCGGCCCGGCTGCGTGACGAGGTGTCGGAGATGAAGAAGGAGCTGCGGCAGATGAAGGAGGCGGGCCAGGCTTAGCGGGCCCGCCGGGGGAGGGGACACGCCGGAAACGCCGTACTGGCTGGTGTGTTGCAAGAACGCCACAAAGTGCCGCCCACGGTGCGGCACTGTCAGTGGCGCTGCGTAGGGTGCTGGGCAACCGCACAGACTGGCGGTTGCCCAAGGCAGTTCGAGAGGGGACAGCGCGTGACGGTCAACATGACCAAGGGTCAGGCCATCAGCCTGCAGAAGGACGACGGGGGCGCCCTGACCGCGGTGCGCATGGGACTCGGCTGGCAAGCCGCCCCCAGGCGGGGCCTGTTCGGCACGCGCACGCGTGAGGTCGACCTGGACGCGTCGGCGGTGCTCTTCGCCGACAAGCAGCCGGTGGACGTCGTGTTCTTCCGCCACCTCGTCAGCGACGACGGTTCGGTACGGCACACGGGTGACAACCTCGTCGGCGGTGCGGGACAGGGCGGGGACGACGAGTCGATCCTCGTGGACCTGCAGCGCATCCCGGTCCACATCGACCAGATCGTCTTCACGGTGAACTCGTTCACCGGCCAGACGTTCCAGGAGGTGCAGAACGCGTTCTGCCGCCTGGTCGACGAGACCAACGGCCAGGAGCTTGCGCGCTACACCCTGGACGGCGGTGGTCAGTACACCGCGCAGATCATGGCGAAGGTCCACCGCGCGGGCGCGGGCTGGCAGATGACGGCCCTCGGCAACCCGGCCAACGGCCGGACGTTCCAGGACCTGATGCCGTCGATCCTGCCGCACCTGTAAGCACGCGGCACCAGTACACAAGGGCACGAGGGGGACGAAGGCGATGACGGCCGAGCTGGTCCGGGGGCAGAACCACCCGCTTCCCGGGACCCGTCTGGAGATCCGTGTCTCGGTCGGCAAGCCGATCGTGGCCGGGGTCACGCTCAGCGACGAGCTGGGCAAGGTGCGCGGCACGGACTGGGTGGCCCATCCGGGCTCGCCCACCCTGCCCGGGCTCGAAGTGCCCAAGCAGGCGGCGGCCGACCATCGCCTCGCGGTGGACCTGGACGCCGTGCCGGAGGCCGTGCACCGGGTCAACGTCCTGCTCGCGCTGCCCGTGGGCGTCGGGGGCCCGGTCAGCTTCGGCGCCCTCGCCGCCCCCTTCGTCGCCGTCACCGGACTCGACGGCTCCCAGGTCGCCAGCTACACGATCACCGACCTGGACGCCGAGTCCGCCGTCGTCGCCCTGGAGCTCTACCGCAGGCAGGACGCCTGGAAGGTGCGCGCCGTCGGCCAGGGGTATGCGGGCGGCCTCGCCGACATGCTCACCGACCAGGGCCTGCCGGAGGCCCAGGAACTTGCGGGCACGATCAACGAGGCGGTGGCCCAGGGCCTGGCCCGTTCGGTCGCCGCGCCGCCGCCCCGCCCCTCGGACGAGGCGCGCGTGCGGACCACGGGGCAGCCGTCCCCCGGTCCGGGAGCGCCGGGTCCGGACGGCGCGGCCGCGGGCAGGCCCGACCCGGCCACGCACCAGCCGGGCGATACGGGCGCCGGCGCGACGGGCGGCGGCCCCGTCAACTACACGCATCCCGGCCGCCAGACCACCACACCGCCGCCGCCCCCGCCGACCGCGGCCCCGGCCGAGCCCGGCAGGCCCGCCCAGCCCGTGGCGGGCGACGCGACGGGCTGGTCCATGGAGGAGCGGCTCTACAACCAGGTGTGGGGCATGTTCGAGGACCTGGCCCGCACGATGGCGGCGTACCGAAGCGCCGTGGACTTCGCCGAGTCACGCATGGAGCAGGAGCTGGACAAGGTCCTCTCCGACCCCCGCAGCCGCATCGGCAACACGGGCGACGCGGCGCGCGAGGCCGCTCGCGCCAAGCACGGCCTCCTCGTCGACCAGGCAAGGGCCGCCCTCGACCGCGACCTGGGCCAGCTCGCCGCCGAGTCCGAGGTCGTCGAGCCCGCCCTGCCCGCCCCGTACGCGGGCTGGGACAACCCGGTGTGGCACGGCTACCGCGTCCCGATGGAGATCCCCATGGCGCTGCGCCTGGGCGACCTGCATCTGCCCGAGCGCCCCGACCTGCGGATTCCCATGCTGGTCCGGCTGCCGCTCGAGCGCGGCCTGTGGATCGACAGCGGCCGCTCGTCCGGCACGGACTCCCTGGCGGACGCCGATCAGCTGCGCCGCCTCGCCATGGACAGCGCGGTCGCGCACGCCGCACGGCTGCTCGCCGCCTACCCGCCGAACGAGTTCTCGGTGCACGTCATCGACGCGGCGGGCACGGCGGCCGGCGCCCTTGCCCCGCTGGTCACGTCGGGCGTGCTCGCCGAGCCCCCGGCCTCCGGCGCGGCAGGCGTGTCCGCCGTCCTCGCCAAGCTCACCCAGCGGGTGGACCTGGTGCAGATGGCGATCCGCGCGGGCGCCGCCGACGCGCTGCCGCCGGACCTGGACACCGCCGAGCAGCTCCTGATCGTCAACGACTTCCCGCACGGCTTCGACGACCGCGCCGTCACCCAGCTCCGCTACCTCGCGGACGAGGGCCCGGCGGTCGGCGTGCATCTGATGATGGTCGCCGACCGGGAGGACGCCGCCGAGTACGGCCCGCTGCTCGACCCCCTGTGGCGCGCGCTCCTTCGCCTGACGCCGGTGGCGGACGACCACCTCGCCGACCCGTGGGTCGGCCACGCCTGGACGTACGAACCGCCCCTGGCACCGCCCGGCAGCCAGGTGCTCCAGCACGTCCTGAACGAGGTGGGGCGGGCGCGCCGCACCGGCGGCCGCTGACTGACGGTAAAGCGACTTTTTGGCCCGCCTGACCTGGCCTTTTGGCTCTTCTTTGCCGTCTGCTTTACCAATCCTTGGTGTTTCGCGTACTCTTCTTCCAGCGGAGGGGAGTACTCCCGAACGCGACGTGCCCGTCAATACGGACCGCCATCGGTCCCGGGGCGTCGGCCCGCGGGGCGGTGAGCCGCCCCGGGTGGAGGAGACCTCCGGCAGCGACGACGCTGATCAGTAGCCGTACGACGCCGGAGGCGCAGTGGACGTTTCAATGACCCTTTGGGTGCTGACCATTCTTGGTCTGTGTGCCCTCATCGCGGTCGATTTCTTCATCGGCCGCAAGCCGCACGACGTATCGATCAAGGAAGCCGGAATCTGGACGGTCGTCTGGATCGTGCTGGCCGCGCTCTTCGGAGTGGGCCTGCTGATCTGGGGCGGTGGCCAGGCGGGCGGCGAGTTCTTCGCCGGCTTCATCACCGAGAAGTCACTCAGCGTCGACAACCTCTTCGTCTTCATCCTGATCATGGCGAAGTTCTCGGTGCCCAGCCATCTCCAGCAGCGGGTGCTGCTGTTCGGTGTGCTGATCGCGCTCGTACTGCGAGCGATCTTCATCGCCGCCGGCGCCGCGGTCATCGCCAACTTCTCCTGGGTCTTCTACATCTTCGGCGCGTTCCTGATCTACACCGCCTGGAAGCTCATCCAGGAGGCGCGCTCCGGCGATGACGAAGAGGAGTGGGAGGAGAACCGCCTCCTGAAGGCCGCCGAGCGGAAGTTCGGCGTCGCCGACCAGTACCACGGCACCAAGCTGTTCATCCAGAAGAACGGCAAGAAGATCATGACGCCCCTCATGATCGTCATGCTCGCCATCGGCACCACCGATGTGCTCTTCGCGATGGACTCGATCCCCGCGATCTTCGGCCTCACCCAGGACCCGTACATCGTCTTCACGGCGAACGCCTTCGCCCTGATGGGTCTGCGCCAGCTGTACTTCCTCATCGGCGGACTGCTCAAGAAGCTGGTCCACCTCAGCTACGGCCTGTCGGTCATCCTGGGCTTCATCGGCGTGAAGCTGGTCCTGCACGCGCTGCACGAGAACGGGGTGCACGTCCCCGAGATCTCCATCCCGGTCTCGCTCGGCGTCATCTGCGGTGTCCTGGTCATCACGACGATCACCAGCCTCATGGCCACCAAGAAGCAGGCGGAGAAGGAGTCGGAGAAGGAGGCCGCGGAGAAGGCGGCCGACGAGACTCCGAAGGACAGCATCGAGGCCTGACGGCGTCGGACGCAGGACTGACAACAAGGGGAGTGGCCCGCGGCGGATTGCTGCGGGCCACTCGCCGTGCTTGACGGGACTGAAGTAGCGGGGCCCGAGCGCCCGGTGCAGCATCGAAGGCATGATCACTCGGCTCCGGGACCTCACCACGCAGTGGACCGCGGCCGTGCCGGTCCTCGCCGTCGTGCTGCTCGCCCTCACCTGGGGCCGCGATCTGCCGGGCGCGGTGGTCGCCGTGGTGACGCTGGTCCTCGCCGGGGCCGTGCTCGCCGCCGTGCACCACGCCGAGGTGATCGCGCACCGCGTCGGCGAACCCTTCGGCTCCCTCGTCCTCGCGGTTGCCGTCACGGTCATCGAGGTCGCGCTGATCGTGACGCTCATGGCGGACGGCGGCGACAAGAGCGCGACGCTCGCCCGCGACACCGTGTTCGCCGCCGTGATGATCACCTGCAACGGCATCGTCGGGATCTGTCTGCTCGCGGGCGCGCTGCGGCACCGCGTCGCCGTCTTCAACCCGGAGGGCACCGGAGCCGCCCTCGCGACCGTCGCCACGCTCGCCACGCTCAGCCTGGTCCTGCCGACCTTCACCACGACCAAGCGGGGCCCCGAGTTCTCCACGGCGCAGCTCACCTTCGCGGCGCTCGCATCGCTCGTCCTGTACGGCCTGTTCGTGGCGACCCAGACCGTGCGCCACCGCGACTACTTCCTGCCGATCACGCGCAAGGGCGAGGTGATCGACGCCGAGCACGCCGAGGGCCCGTCCAACCGCGCCGCGCTGATCAGCGTCGGCCTGCTCGGTCTCGCCCTGGTCGGTGTGGTCGGCCTCGCCAAGGGGGTCTCCCCGACGATCGAGTCCGGCGTGGAGAACGCCGGCATGCCGCACGCCGTGGTCGGCGTGATCATCGCGCTGCTCGTGCTGCTCCCGGAGACCATCGCCGCCCTGCGCGCAACGCGCCGCGACCGCGTGCAGACCAGCCTGAACCTCGCCCTCGGTTCCGCGATGGCCAGCATCGGCCTGACCATCCCGGCCGTCGCGGTCGCCTCGGTGTGGCTCTCCGGACCGCTGGTGCTCGGCCTCGGCCCGACGCACATGGTGCTGCTCGCGCTGACCGTCGTCGTCGGCACGCTCACGGTCGTGCCGGGGCGTGCCACGCCGCTGCAGGGCGGCGTCCACCTGGTGCTGTTCGCCGCGTACCTGGAGCTCGCGGTCACGCCGTGACCGGGGCCGGCTCCGGAACCGGCCGGGTCTCCGGCAGCAGCGCGAAGCACCCCAGGCTCAGCAGGGCGACGCCCGTCAGATACGCCGCGACGCCCCACGGAGTCCCGTCCCCCTGCGCCACCGCCGTCGCCACGATCGGGGTGAGCGCGCCGCCGAGCACCCCGCCCAGGTTGTAGCCCACCGCGGCGCCCGTGCAGCGCACCCGAGGCTCGTACAGCTCCGGCAGATACGCGGCGATCACCGCGAACATCGTGATGAACGCGAGCATCGCCACCAGGAAGCCGAGGAACATCAGCAGCGGCTCACCGGTCGCCAGGAGCGCGATCATCGGGAACATCCACAGCGCGGAGAGCGCACACCCGAGCAGGCACAGGGGGCGCCGTCCGTAGCGGTCGCCGAGCACGGCGGCCACGGGAGTCACCGCCCCCTTCACCACGACCGCCGCCATGATGCAGGCGAGCATGACCGTACGGCTCACGTCGAGCCGCTCCACCGCGTACGCCAGGGACCACGTCGTGACGGCGTAGAACACCGCGTACCCGACGGCCAGCGCGCCCGCCGTGAGCAGGACCAGACGCCAGTGGTCGCGCACCACTTCGGCGAGCGGCACGCGCGCGTGCTCCCGCAGTTCGAGGAAGCTGGGGCTCTCCGCGAGGGAGGTGCGCAGCGCGAGCCCGGCCGCCGCGAGCACGCCCGCCGCCCAGAACGGCACCCGCCATCCCCAGGAGGCGAACTGCGCGTCGGTGAGAGTCGCCGAGAGCGTCAGCATGATGCCGTTGGCGAGCAGGAAGCCGAGCGGGGGGCCCATCTGCGGAAAGCTCGCCCACAGCCCGCGCCGCTCGGCCGGCGCGTGCTCGGCGGTCAGCAGCACCGCCCCGCCCCACTCGCCGCCGAGCCCGAGCCCCTGCAGAAACCGCAGCACCAGGAGCAGCACCGGAGCGGCCGTACCGATCGACGCGTACGTGGGCACACAGCCGACGGCGACCGTGGCGAGGCCCGTCAGGAGCAGCGAGCCGATGAGGACGGGCCGCCGCCCGTGCCGGTCACCGATGTGCCCGAAGAGGACGGATCCGAGCGGCCGGGCCACGAAGCCCACTCCGAATGTCGCGAAGGCGGCGAGAGTTCCCGCCAGCGGCGAGAACGTCGGAAAGAACAGCGGCCCGAGCACCAGCGCCGCGGCCGTCCCGTAGATGAAGAAGTCGTAGAACTCGATGGCGGTCCCGGCGAGCGAGGCGGCCGCGAGCCGCGGCAGAGAGGGAGTCTTGGCAGGGGAGTGGCTCTTGTGCATGCCGCGTCAACTACCCGCTGTGACGGCCGGTTACGGGGGCGTACGGAGGCGTGGAGAGATCCCTCAGTACGCTGACGACATGACGCGCACTCTTGCCAACGCCCCGATCATGATCCTGAACGGCCCCAACCTGAACCTGCTCGGTCAGCGCCAGCCCGAGATCTACGGCTCCGACACCCTCGCCGACGTCGAGGCGCTGTGCGCCGAGGCGGCCGCCGCGCACGGTGGCACCGTGGACCTCCGGCAGAGCAACCACGAGGGTCAGTTGGTGGACTGGATCCACGAGGCGCGCGAGCACCACGCGGGCATCGTCATCAACCCGGCGGCCTACTCGCACACGTCGGTCGCGATCCTGGACGCGCTCAACACCTGTGACGGAATGCCGGTGTTGGAGGTGCACATCTCCAACATCCACCAGCGGGAGGCGTTCCGGCACCACAGCTACGTCTCCCAGCGCGCCGACGGCGTCATCGCCGGATGCGGTGTGCAGGGCTACGTCTTCGCGGTCGAGCGCGTTGCCGCACTGGTCGGCAAGGCCTGACCCCTCGGCTCACCAGCCTCGCTGACGCCACTCCGCCAGATGCGGGCGCTCGGCGCCCAGCGTCGTGTCGTTCCCGTGGCCCGGGTAGACCCAGCTCTCGTCGGGGAGCGCGCCGAAGATCTTCGTCTCGACGTCGTGCAGCAGGCTCGCGAAGGCCTGCGGATCCTGGTGGGTGTTGCCGATGCCGCCAGGGAAGAGGCAGTCGCCGGTGAAGACGTGCGGGTGGCCGTGCGGGTCGTCGTACACGAGGGCGATCGAGCCCGGGGTGTGGCCCACCAAGTGGCGCGCGGTGAGCGACACGTGGCCGACCCGCACGGTGTCGCCGTCGACGAGCGGGACGTCCGTGGGCACCGGGATGCCGGGAGCGTCCTCGCGGCCCGCGTAGGTCCGCGCGCCGGTCGCGGCGACGACTGCGGCAAGGGCCTGCCAGTGGTCGCCGTGCTGGTGGGTGGTGACGACGGACGCGATGCCGTCGCCACCGATCAGCGTGAGCAGCGTCCCGGAGTCGTTCGCCGCGTCGATCAGGAGCTGCTCGCCCGTGGCCCGGCAGCGCAGCAGATAGGCGTTGTTGTCCATCGGGCCGACCGCGACCTTCGAGATCATCAGGTCCTGCAGCTCGTGCACGTCCGCACCGCCGCCGACCTTCACTGCTCCGCTGTACGTCATGTTCCTCAGCCTATAGCGGCGGCAGGGCGGGCAGGAGGCCGCCTTCGGCCGTCAGGGCGGCGCCGTCGCGACGTCCGGAGAGCCAGCCGAGGAGGTCGGCCTGGCGGCCGCTGACGGTGATGTCCACGGGGGTTTCACGGCCGCCCTCGATCTCCTCCAGGGTGAGGGCCTCGACGGCGCCCGTGTAGAGCCCCCGGCCGTCGTCCTGCCGGATCAGCAGCGCGGGCAGACCCGGGGCGTTCCGGAACCGGGCGGCGAGGAAGTTGATCTCCCGCTGCGTGAACTCCTCCGAGAGGTCTTCGAGCTCGTACCCGATCCCCAGGTCGACATGGTGCAGCTCGACCTCGACCCACCGACGGAACGGCACCCGGGACGCGGAGTCGGTGACGCCGTTGCGCATCTCGATGGTGCGTGACCAGTCGGCGGGAATCGCCGCCTGCGCCTCGAAGCGGGCGGCGCTCTCGCGCACGTCGTCGAGCTGCTCGGCCAGTGGCCGCGGGGCGTCCCGCTCGATGTCCGCGTCCCGTGCCTCGCCGCTGACGTACATGGGCCGCCCGGCGAGGACGTTGACGAGCGCGTCCGCGTTACGGGCGAGATGGGCCAGTACGTGGCCACGGCTCCAGCCCGGGAGGCATGACGGCTCTGCGGTCGAATCGTTGTTCAGTTTCGCGGCTGCGGTGAGCAGCCGGTCGGTCGCGTCACGTACAGACGCCAGGTCGCGCACATGATCAATCATGCGCCCGACGATAGCCGCGCCACACGTTTGGGTGAAGGCATCGGAGCAGCGCCGCAAATCGAATGCACGTGCTATATGGTCGGGTGCGGCATCGGGCATCCTTGGTGATCGGGGTTTGTTACCAACCAGGGAAACCGCCCCGGCGTTGTCAGTGGCTCGCCCTAGTCTGTGAAGGACGGGGGCCCCGCCCCTGTCACCACTCTCAAGAAAGGTGCGGACCGGCGTGGCCGACCGTCTCATCGTCCGTGGCGCGCGCGAGCACAATCTCAAGAACGTCTCGCTCGACCTCCCGCGTGACTCCCTCATTGTGTTCACCGGTCTCTCCGGGTCGGGCAAGTCCTCGCTCGCGTTCGACACGATCTTCGCCGAGGGCCAGCGGCGGTACGTCGAGTCGCTCTCCTCGTACGCCCGGCAGTTCCTCGGTCAGATGGACAAGCCGGACGTCGACTTCATCGAGGGCCTCTCGCCCGCGGTCTCGATCGACCAGAAGTCGACCTCGCGCAACCCGCGCTCGACGGTCGGCACGATCACCGAGGTGTACGACTACCTCCGCCTGCTCTTCGCGCGCATCGGCAAGCCGCACTGCCCCGAGTGCGGCCGCCCCATCTCCCGGCAGTCGCCGCAGGCCATCGTCGACAAGGTCCTCGAACTGCCCGAGGGCAGCCGCTTCCAGGTCCTGTCCCCGCTGGTGCGCGAGCGCAAGGGCGAGTTCGTCGACCTCTTCGCCGACCTCCAGACCAAGGGCTACAGCCGCGCGCGGGTCGACGGCGAGACGATCCAGCTCTCCGAGCCGCCCACGCTCAAGAAGCAGGAGAAGCACACCATCGAGGTGGTCGTCGACCGCCTCACGGTGAAGGACTCTGCTAAGCGCCGCTTGACCGACTCCGTGGAGACCGCCCTTGGCCTCTCCGGAGGCATGGTCGTGCTCGACTTCGTCGACCTCTCCGAGGACGACCCCGAGCGCGAGCGGATGTACTCGGAGCACCTGTACTGCCCGTACGACGACCTGTCCTTCGAGGAGCTCGAGCCCCGCTCCTTCTCCTTCAACTCGCCCTTCGGCGCCTGCCCGGACTGCACGGGTATCGGTACGCGCATGGAGGTCGACCCCGAGCTGATCGTCCCGGACGAGGACAGGTCCCTCGACGAGGGCGCCATCCACCCCTGGTCGCACGGCCACACCAAGGACTACTTCGGCCGGCTCGTCGGCGCCCTCGCCGACGCCCTCGGCTTCTCCACCGACATGCCCTGGGCGGGCCTGCCGCAGCGCGCCAAGAAGGCCCTCCTGCACGGCCACAAGACACAGATCGAGGTGCGCTACCGGAACCGGTACGGCCGCGAGCGGGTCTACACCACCGCCTTCGAAGGCGCCGTCCCCTTCGTCAAGCGCCGCCACAGCGAGGCCGAGAGCGACGCCAGCCGCGAGCGCTTCGAGGGCTACATGCGCGAGGTGCCCTGCCCCACCTGTGAGGGCACGCGCCTCAAGCCGATCGTCCTGGCCGTCTCGGTCATGGGGAAGTCCATCGCCGAGGTCTCGGCGATGTCCATCAGCGACTGCGCGGACTTCCTCGCCGAGCTGAAGCTGGGCGCCCGCGACAAGAAGATCGCCGAGCGCGTCCTCAAGGAGGTCAACGAACGGCTGCGCTTCCTGGTCGACGTCGGCCTGGACTATCTCTCCCTGAACCGTGCGGCGGGCACCCTCTCCGGAGGAGAGGCCCAGCGCATCCGCCTGGCCACACAGATCGGCTCGGGTCTGGTCGGCGTGCTCTACGTCCTGGACGAGCCGTCCATCGGCCTCCACCAGCGCGACAACCACCGGCTGATCGAGACCCTCGTACGCCTGCGCGACATGGGCAACACGCTCATCGTCGTCGAGCACGACGAGGACACCATCAAGGTCGCCGACTGGGTCGTCGACATCGGCCCCGGCGCGGGCGAGCACGGCGGCAAGGTCGTGCACAGCGGCTCCATGAAGGAGCTGCTCGCCAACGACAAGTCGATCACCGGGCAGTACCTGTCGGGCAAGCGGTCCATCCCGGTCCCGGACCTGCGCCGCCCGGCGGACCCCTCCCGTCAGCTGACGGTGCACGGGGCGCGGGAGAACAACCTCCAGGACATCGACGTCTCCTTCCCGCTCGGCGTCCTCACGGCGGTCACGGGTGTATCGGGCTCGGGCAAGTCGACGCTCGTGAACGACATCCTCTACACGCACCTGGCAAGGGAGTTGAACGGCGCACGGTCCGTGCCCGGGCGGCACACGCGCGTGGACGGCGACGACCTCGTCGACAAGGTCGTGCACGTCGACCAGTCGCCCATCGGCCGTACGCCGCGGTCGAACCCGGCGACGTACACCGGAGTCTTCGACCACGTCCGCAAGCTGTTCGCGGAGACGATGGAGGCGAAGGTCCGCGGCTATCTGCCCGGCCGCTTCTCCTTCAACGTCAAGGGCGGCCGCTGCGAGAACTGCTCCGGCGACGGCACCATCAAGATCGAGATGAACTTCCTGCCGGACGTGTACGTGCCGTGCGAGGTCTGCCACGGGGCGCGGTACAACCGCGAGACGCTGGACGTCCACTACAAGGGCAAGTCCATCGCCGAGGTCCTGGACATGCCGATCGAGGAGGCGCTCGACTTCTTCGAGGCCGTCCCCGCGATCGCCCGCCACCTGCGCACGCTCAACGACGTGGGTCTCGGGTACGTCCGTCTCGGGCAGTCCGCGCCGACGCTCTCCGGAGGCGAGGCCCAGCGCGTGAAGCTGGCGAGCGAGCTCCAGAAGCGCTCGACGGGCCGGACCGTGTATGTACTCGACGAGCCGACCACCGGTCTGCACTTCGAGGACATCAGCAAGCTGATCACGGTCCTGTCCGGCCTGGTCGACAAGGGCAACACGGTCATCGTCATCGAGCACAACCTCGACGTCATCAAGACGGCCGACTGGGTCGTCGACATGGGTCCCGAGGGTGGCAACGGCGGCGGTCTTGTCATCGCCGAGGGCACGCCCGAGGAAGTCGCCGGGGTTCCGGCGAGCCACACGGGCAAGTTCTTGCGGGACATCATCTCGGCTGACCGCATCAGTGACGGTTCCTCGCAGGGGCGTCAGCGGGGGGTTGGCTCTGCTGCGGCTAAGAAGGCCCCGGCTAAGAAGGTCGCCGCTAAGAAGGTTGCTCCGAAGAAGGTGGCCAAGGCCCGTAAGAGCTGAGGGTGCGTTGTTGCGCATCCGCGGGTGCGTGGGGGCTGGTCGCGCAGTTCCCCGCGCCCCTTCGGGGCCCGGACGTGGCTGGTCGCGCCCGCGCGGCGGAGCCGCAGATGTCACAGCCCCGCGCCCCTTCGGGGCGCCAGACTGGCCCCATGACCGTACGTACTGAACGCCAAGGCCCCGTCACCACCGTCGTGTTGTCCCGGCCCGATGTGCGGAACGCCGTTGACGGGCCCACCGCACGCGCACTTGCCGATGCGTTCCGCGCGTTCGACGCGGATCCCGATGCGTCCGTCGCCGTGTTGTGGGGCGAAGGCGGCACGTTCTGTGCCGGTGCCGATCTCAAGGCGATCGCGACGCCGGACGGCAATGAGGTGACGGAGAAGGGGGACGGGCCCATGGGGCCGACCCGGATGCGGCTCTCCAAGCCCGTCATCGCCGCGATCTCCGGGCACGCCGTCGCCGGCGGGCTCGAACTCGCGCTCTGGTGCGATCTGCGCGTCGCCGACGAGGACGCGGTGCTCGGTGTGTTCTGCCGCCGCTGGGGCGTCCCGCTCATCGACGGCGGAACGGTGCGGCTGCCCCGGCTCATCGGGGAGAGCAGGGCCATGGACCTGGTACTCACGGGCCGCCCCGTGGCCGCCGATGAGGCGCTGGCCATGGGGCTTGTCAACCGGACCGTGCCGCCCGGCACTTGCCGGGCCGAGGCCGAAGCACTCGCCGCCCAGATCGCCGCGTTCCCCCAGACCTGCATGCGGGGGGACCGGCTCTCCGTACGCGAACAGGCGGGTCTGAGCGAGGAGGAGGCGATGGCCGGCGAACTTCGTCACGGCTTGCAGGCCCTCGCCGAGGCGTCCGTGGGCGCCGCCCGTTTCGCCGCGGGGGCGGGGCGGCACGGCGCGTTCACGGACAACTGACAGCGCGTTCAGGACCTGACAGGCTCCAGGAACTGCATGTCCAGCTGGATCTTCACCACGTCGCCGAGCAGCCCGGCCCCGAAGTCGAGGCCGTAGTCGCCGCGGCGGATCTCGCCGGTGGCCTCGAAACCCGCGTGGCGTCGCGCGTCGCCGGGGAAGGCCTGCAGACCGCCGAACTCGACGGCGAGGGTGATGGGCCGGGTGACGTCGCCGATGGTCAGCTCGCCTTCCAGGGTCCAGTCGTCCTCCTTGCCGATGACCCGCGTCGAGCGGAACGTCATCGTGGGGCGGCGCTCCACGTCGAGCAGATCGGGGGCCCGGACATGCGCGTCGCGGTCCGCGTTGCCGGTGTCGATCGAGGCCAGGGCGATGGTGGCCGTCACCGAAGAGGTCTCGGCGCTTTCGCCCACGACGAGACCGGCCGTCACCTCGCTGAACCGGCCCCGCACCTTGGAGATCCCGAGGTGGCGGATGGTGAAGTTGACGGCGGAGTGGAAGGGGTCGATCTCCCAGCTCCCCGCGGGCAGCGGAAGGGTGGTCGTGGGGGTGGTGGCACTGGTGTCAGAAGTCATGCCGTCCACGATGGGCGGCCGCCGACACCCGAGGAAGGCCGGGCCGAGACTGGTAGTGACAGGGCCACGATCCGGTCCCGTGACGGCTGATACGTTCGATCGGTGAGCGACAACGAGCTGGGCAACTTCCTGCGCACCTGCCGTGAAGCGGTCACGCCCGCCGAGGTCGGGCTGCCCACGGGACCGCGGCGCCGCACGCCAGGACTGCGCCGCTCCGAGGTCGCCACGCTCGCCGGGGTCAGCGTCGAATACCTGGCCCGGCTCGAACAGGGCCGCGACCGCCACCCGTCGCCGCAGGTGATGGGCGCGCTCGCGGACGCCCTGCGGCTCTCCGTGGAGGAGCGCCTCCATCTGCGCCGCCTGGAGAAGGAGACGAGCGGCGACCCCTGCTGCCCGACGGCGAGCGCGCCGGCCCAGTCGGTCCGGCCCACCGTGCGGGCGCTGATCGACAGCCTGGAGCCCGCCCCGGCCGTGCTGCTCAACCGGCTCAGCGATGTTCTCGCGTACACATCGGGCTACGAACGGATCGTCGGCCCCACCGGTCTCCTGGACGGCGAGCGGCCCAACCTCATCCGGTTCCTGTTCACCGACGAGCGGGCCCGTGCCGCCTATCCCGAATGGGACCGCGTGGCCGACGAGCTGGTCGCGAGCCTCCGGTCGGACTCCATGCTCAGCGATCCCCATGCTGAGGGGTTCGCCGACGAGCTGACCGTCATCGCGGGCGCCCCGTTCGCCGACCGCATGGCGGTCGTGCCACGGCCGCCGCGGCGCAGCGGCGTCGACCGCATGACGCATCCCGAGGCCGGCGCGCTGCATCTGTCGTACGAGACGCTGGCCCTGCCCGAGGGCGACGAACAGCGCCTGGTGGTGTATCTCCCGGCCGACGACGCCTCGTCGGCGGCGCTCGACCGGCTGGGCGGCCGCCAGCCGGGCGGCCTGCGCGCGGTGACCGGCTGACCGGCCTCAGGCCAGTTCCGCCGCGTACGGCGGCTCGGCGCCCGCACGGGACACGGTGACGGCCGCCGCGCGCGCCGCGAGACGCAGCACGTCGGACCAGCCGTCGGCGCCGAGCGAGGCCAATGTGTCCGTCGACAGCGCGTCCCGCAGGGAAAGTCCGTGCAGCAGCGCCGCGTTGACCGTGTCGCCCGCGCCGATGGTGTCCACGACGTCGACCGCCTCGCCCGCCACGGACCACTCCCCGCCGTCCCGCGTGAAGACGCTCAGACCCGCGCCGCCGCGTGTGATCACCACCGCGCCGGGGCCGGACGCCAGCCACTCGCGCGGTGTGCCGCCGAGCCAACTCGCGTCGTCCTCCGACAGCTTGAGCAGCGAGACCGACGGCAGCCAGCTCTTGAAACGGGCCCGGTAGGCGTCCGCGTCCGGGATCAGACCGGCCCGGATGTTCGGATCGAGCGCGGTGAAGACGCCGCGCGCCGCCTCCCGACGCAGCAGCTCCTCGTACGCGCTCGCGCCCGGTTCGAGGACCAGCGAGCACGTGCCGAACGACACCGCGCGCACGCCGTCGGGCAGCCGGTCCGGGGCCTTGAACAGGCGGTCGGCCGTGCCCTCGACGTAGAAGGAGTAAGCGGCCGAGCCGTCCGCGCCGATCGAGGCCACGGCGAGCGTCGTCGGCTCCGCGCCCCGCTGGACGTACGACACATCGACGCCGGCGGCCCGCAGCCCCGCCACCAGCGCCTCGCCGAACGCGTCCCGCGAGATCCGCGAGCAGAAGGCGACGGGGGAGCCGAGGCGGCCGAGCGCCACCGCCGTGTTGTAGGGACCGCCGCCGAGCCGCGGGGTGAGCGGCCGCAGCGAGGGCGGCACGGCACCGGCACCGGCCGGATCCTGCGGGACGAGGTCGATCAGGGCCTCTCCGGCGACGACTATCACGGGTGGTTCCTCTCGGCTCTGCGGTCGTGCTGCCCGGCTTCCGCACAGGCTAGGACGTCCGGACGGGCGTCGGCCGATACGGGCGCCACTCGGGCACGGCCCCGCCCAACGCGGGCGCGCGGCCCCGCACCGGTATGGTCTGATCCGTCACCGAAGCGCCTGACCTGTGGAGTTTCCATGCCCGGCACGCCGCCCCCCGCCCGCCGTACCGTGCTGCGCGCCGCCGCCCTGGTGCCGGCCGCCGGGTTCGGCATCACGGCCTGCTCGTCGTCCGACGACGAGGGCCGCTCCAACCGTTCGGCGCCGACCGCCCCGGTGGACCTCGGCAAGTCCGATGACATCACCGTGGGCGCCTCGAAGCTCTACAAGGACGAGAACGTGGTCGTGAGCCGCATCTCGGACGACGAGTACAAGGCGTTCAGCACGATCTGCACGCACGAGAGGTGCCCCATCAACAAGCTGGAGGGGCACAAGCTCACCTGCCCCTGCCACGGCAGCCAGTTCGACGCCACGAACGGCAAGGTCCTGCACGCCCCCGCCGTCGCGCCGCTCTCCGAGCTGCCGGTGAAGGTGGAGGACGGCAAGATCGTCGCGGGCCCCGGGGCCTGAGGCGCGCCTACTCCCAGTCCCACGCGATCCCCAGGAGCCCCGCCCGCACCTGCTGCTCCACGATGTGCACCGACCGATGGCTGCCGCTCAGTGTCAGCTCCTGGCGGCCACCGCGCGGCGCGGCCGCCGAATGCTGGGCGAAGCGGTGGCAGCGCAGGGGCAGGGCTCCCTCGTCGAAGCGCACCTGCAGCGCGTACTGCCCGCCGGCGTAGGTGAAGCCGCGCAGATACTCGGTGGACGCGCCCGCCGTTCCGTCCTCGAAGCCGTAGCGGAACAGATGGGTGTCTCCCGCGCGCAGGCGCGCGTCGAAGAGCAGCTCGGCGACGAGCACACCCGTCTCGTGGTGCCACCGCACGCGCCCGGTGCGGCAGTTCTCCAGGGCGTGTACGCCGATGTGTTCGGGTACGCAGCCGGGGTCGCCGTGGTAGATGGCGATGTAGCGGTCGACGTCGTCCCGGTGGGAGCGCACGACGTGCTGCGAGTCGCGGCCGAGCAGCTCGCGGCGCGCGCCGATCCGTACCCGCTCGTGATGGCCGACGGTGTGCAGACCGCCGTCGAGCGGGGACTCGAGATCGGCGAGGAGGCGCTGCACGACGTCGGAGGCCTCGATGAGCGAGCGGTAGGAGCGGGCGGCGGGGCGTTCGCAGCCGGGATTCGCCGAGGAATGGGCCGGCTGCGCGAGGAGCCGGATCAGTGACTCCTCGGGGAGCTGGAGGATCTCCTCCAGGGCGCGTACGGCGCGCAGCGACTCGGTGCGCTGCGGGCGCCGCGCACCCTGCTGCCAGTAACTCAGGCTCGTCACACCGACGTTGACGCCGTGCTGCGCGAGATGATGGCGTACCCGTTGCAGGGGGAGGCGGCGGGCGGCGATCGCGGCCCGCAGCGCCACATGGAAGGGACCGGTGCGCAGCGCGGTCTCCAGGTCCGCGGGCATCTCCTCCGCGAGTTGTGTGCCGTGCCGCATCGCAAGGCCCCTTCTGTGAACATTCACATCGGCCGCCCGGGCGTACGCGCCGGTCGGAACGGGCCACCAGGTAGGCGTACGAGGGGTGTTCACATACGTACGCCGTCGTTCACTGGCCCAAGTAATCCCGCATTGAACCGTGTTGACCTGCACCCGACAACACTCGATGCTCAATCGCAGCGTCCGGACGCGCTCCTCCACCCCTCGCCCCCACTCGGGAGGAACGCGATGCGCCAGAGAAACAGCAGGTACAGCAGACGCAGACGGTTGTCGGCGGTCGCCGTCGTGGCGGTGGCACTCGTGGCCGCCCCTGCGGCCACGGCCACGGCCGAGCCGGCCCCAGGACACTCCGCCCTCGCCGCCAAGCGGCTGAACATCACGATGCAGGCCCAGGAGAAGACCAACTGGTGCTGGGCGGCCGGCGGGAACACCATCGCCGCCTTCTACGGCAAGAAGTACAGCCAGAACCAGTTCTGCAACGCCGCCTTCGGGCGCAACCAGAACACCGAGTGCCCCAACAACCAGGCCACGCTGGGCAACGTACAGAACGGCCTGGAATGGGCGGGCATCAACTCCGGCTCCTACGTGACCGGTTGGCTGCGCTATCCGACCGTGCAGACCGAGATCAACGCGGGCCGCCCCGTGGAGACCCGCATCCAGTGGTCGGGCGGCGGCGGCCACATGCACGTCCTCTACGGGTACGACGATTCCCGGAGCTGGGTCTACTGGGGCGACCCCTGGCCCTCGAGCGACCGCTACAACTGGGCCTCGCACGACTGGTACGTGGACAACGGCACCTTCTCCTGGACCCACTCGCTGTACCGGATCGGGGCGTGAGCGCGATGAGCCGTCATCTGCTGAGAGCCGTGCTCGCCGGCTCCGCCGCCACCCTGCTCCTCGGCCTCGCCGCCCCGCACGCCACGGCGGACTCCGGCCCCTCCGAAGCCTCGCGCCAGGCCGCACGCACGGCGGCGAGCGCGCCGGGAACGCTCGACACGCTGTCCCGCTTCTTCGCGCGGGAGGGCGCCGTCACCAAGGCCGCTGCGGACCCGCGCGTCCAGGGCGACGCCGTGCCCGTGTACTACCTCTCCCCGGAGTTCGTCGCGGGCGAGAAGGGGGCGCCGGTCGCCCGCCTGGAGTTTCTCGCCAGCAAGGCGGTCTCGTCCGACGGACAGACCGCCTCCCTGTGGACCGTCGAGCGGGGCAGCGCCTGGAAGGTCGTGAACATCGCCACCGGGGACGACGAGACGCACTACGCGCGCGTGGGCGCCGAGAAGCTCCCCGGGGGCACCGTCTTCCACGAGCCGCAGATCGACGCCTGGTATGTCCAGGGGCGGGGGCGGGTGCTGCCGCTGGACGCTGATGGGGTGCGTGCTGTGGGCTCCGACGGGGCCTCGGTGGGCGCCTATCAGAAGCGTGTGCACGATGCGTACGCCGATAAATTGCCTGGTTCCGCGTACGCGAAGTCCGGCGAGGCGGGGGGCTTCCCCCGGCAGTCGCCCCCGGAAGCATCGCCCGCCCCGGCGGAAGGTGCTGAGGGCCCCGTCACGGTGGCCTCCGCGGTGGCCGGAGCGGGTGCGCTGGCCGCGCTCGGCCTCTCCGGAGTGGCCGTCTTGAAGCGTCGCGCCCGGCAGCAGGGCTGACCTGGCCCCGGCCCCCGGCCGGGACTTCCCCCACCCACCCGCCCTTTAGGGCGGGTGGGCTCAAGGGTGGGGGAGAAGAGCCCCCTCCAGCCCCCGGACTGTCACCCCCCGCCAGTAGGGTGTGAGGCATGGCAGACCCCTCCAGCTACCGCCCCAAGCCGGGACAGATCCCCGACTCGCCGGGGGTCTACAAGTTCCGTGACGAACACCGCCGGGTGATCTACGTGGGCAAGGCGAAAAGCCTGCGCCAGCGCCTGGCGAGCTACTTCCAGGACCTCTCCAACCTGCACCCGCGCACCGCCTCGATGGTGACGACCGCCGCGTCCGTCGAGTGGACGGTGGTGTCCACCGAGGTCGAGGCGCTGCAGCTGGAGTACAGCTGGATCAAGGAGTTCGACCCCCGCTTCAACGTCAAGTACCGCGACGACAAGAGCTATCCGTATCTCGCGGTGACGATGAACGAGGAGTTCCCGCGCGTGCAGGTGATGCGCGGCCACAAGAAGAAGGGCGTGCGCTACTTCGGGCCCTACGGCCACGCGTGGGCCATCCGCGACACCGTCGACCTGCTCCTGCGCGTCTTCCCCGTCCGCACCTGTTCCGCCGGAGTCTTCAAGAACGCCGAGCGCACGGGTCGCCCCTGCCTGCTCGGCTACATCGGCAAGTGCGCGGCGCCCTGCGTGGAGCGGGTCACCCCGGAGGAGCACCGCGAACTCGCCGAGGACTTCTGCGAGTTCATGACGGGACGCACGGGGACGTACATCCGCCGTCTGGAGCGGCAGATGACGGACGCCGCCGAGGAGATGGAGTACGAGAAGGCGGCCCGCCTCCGCGACGACATCGAGGCCCTCAAGAAGGCCATGGAGAAGAGCGCCGTCGTCCTCGCCGACGCCACGGACGCCGATCTGATCGCCCTTGCCGAGGACGAGCTCGAGGCCGCCGTCCAGATCTTCCACGTCCGCGGCGGCCGGGTGCGCGGCCAGCGCGGCTGGGTCACCGACAAGGTCGAGGCGGTCACCAGCGGTGACCTCGTCGAGCACGCCCTCCAGCAGCTCTACGGAGAGGAGAGCGGGGACTCCGTACCGAAGGAAGTCCTCGTGCCCGCGCTGCCCGACCCGATAGAGCCCGTCCAGGAGTGGCTCACCGAGCGGCGCGGCGCGAACGTATCGCTGCGCATCCCGCAGCGCGGCGACAAGAAGGCGCTGATGGAGACCGTGGCGCGCAACGCGCAGCAGTCGCTGATGCTCCACAAGACCAAGCGCGCCTCCGACCTGACCACCCGCTCCCGTGCCCTGGAGGAGATCGCCGAGGCCCTGGAGCTGGACAGTGCCCCGCTGCGCATCGAGTGCTACGACATCTCGCATCTGCAGGGTGACGACGTGGTCGCGTCGATGGTCGTCTTCGAGGACGGTCTCGCCCGCAAGAGCGAGTACCGGCGCTTCCAGATCAAGGGCTTCGAGGGCCAGGACGACGTCCGCTCCATGCACGAGGTGCTCACCCGCCGCTTCAAGCGCTACCTCGCCGACAAGGAGAAGACGGGGGAGCTGGACGAGGAGGGCGTCATCGATGAGGCGAACGGCGGGTCGAACGGCCTGACCGAGGAGGACGGCCGCCCCAAGCGCTTCGCCTACCCGCCGCAGCTCGTCGTCGTGGACGGCGGGCAGCCGCAGGTCGCGGCGGCCCGGCGGGCCCTGGACGAGCTCGGCATCGACGACATCGCGGTCTGCGGCCTCGCCAAGCGCCTCGAAGAGGTCTGGGTGCCGGGCGACGACGACCCGGTGATCCTGCCGCGCACCAGCGAGGGGTTGTACCTTCTCCAGCGGGTGCGCGACGAGGCACACCGCTTCGCGATCACCTACCAGCGGGCCAAGCGGGCCAAGCGCTTCAAGGCGGGACCGCTGGATGCCGTGCCCGGCCTGGGCGACGCGCGCAAGCAGACGCTGATCAAGCACTTCGGTTCGGTGAAGAAGCTGCGATCCGCGACAATCGAGCAGATCTGCGAGGTTCCGGGGATAGGCCGCAAGACGGCCGAGACGATCGCCGCGGCCCTGGCCGCGGCGGCCCCCGTGGCGCCCGCCGTGAACACGGCGACCGGAGAGATCATTGAAGAAGAGGAACCCGTACGTGCGGGAGCCTCGAACGGTGAGACCGAGGCACCCGTGACCGCGGGCACCTCAGAGGAGCGACGGGGGCAGGAGACATGAACGAGCACGATGAAGGCGGCGAGCAAGTGAGTACGGGCACGACCATCGAGCCAGGTGAGGCCGCCGAGGCGGCGATCCCCGAGCTGGTGATCATCTCCGGCATGTCGGGCGCAGGACGCAGCACGGCCGCGAAGTGCCTCGAGGACCTCGGCTGGTTCGTCGTCGACAACCTGCCGCCCGCGCTGATCCCCACGATGGTGGAGCTCGGCGCCCGCTCGCAGGGCAACGTGGCACGGATCGCGGTCGTCGTCGACGTCCGCGGCCGCCGCTTCTTCGACAATCTGCGCCAGTCCCTCGCGGAGCTTGAGTCCAAGCAGGTCACCCGCAGGATCGTCTTCCTGGAGTCCTCGGACGACGCCCTGGTGCGCCGCTTCGAGTCGGTGCGCCGCCCGCACCCGCTGCAGGGCGACGGCCGCATCGTCGACGGCATCGCGGCCGAGCGTGAGCTCCTGCGCGAGCTGCGCGGCGACGCCGACCTGGTGATCGACACGTCCAGCCTGAACGTGCACGAACTGCGCGCCAAGATGGACGCCCAGTTCGCGGGCGACGAGGAGCCCGAGCTGCGGGCCACGGTCATGTCGTTCGGCTACAAGTACGGCCTGCCGGTCGACGCCGACCTGGTCGTGGACTGCCGCTTCCTGCCCAACCCGCACTGGGTGCCGGAGCTGCGCCCCTTCACGGGGCTCAACGAGGAGGTCTCCGGTTACGTCTTCAACCAGCCGGGAGCCAAGGAGTTCCTCGACCGGTACGCCGAGCTGCTCCAGCTCATCGCCGCGGGGTACCGCCGCGAGGGCAAGCGTTACGTGACGATCGCGGTCGGCTGCACGGGCGGCAAGCACCGCTCCGTCGCCATGTCGGAGAAGCTCGCGGCGCGCCTCGTCTCCGAGGGCGTCGAGACCGTCCTCGTCCATCGGGACATGGGGCGAGAGTGAAGGCTTCCCTGCGGCTGAACCGCCTTGGCCGCAAGCGCAGCGCTCAGCCCAAGGTGGTGGCGCTCGGCGGCGGAATGGGCCTGTCCGCCTCGCTCACCGCGCTGCGCCGCATCACCGGCGACCTCACCGCCGTGGTCACCGTCGCCGACGACGGCGGCTCCAGCGGGCGGCTCCGCGACGAGCTGGGCGTGCTGCCGCCCGGCGACCTGCGCAAGGCGCTCGCCGCCCTGTGCGGTGACGACGACTGGGGCCAGACCTGGGCCCGCGTCATCCAGCACCGGTTCCAGTCCCAGGGCGATCTGCACGAGCACGCGGTCGGCAATCTGCTGATCGTCGCCCTGTGGGAGCAGCTCGGCGACCATGTCCAGGCGCTCGACCTGGTCGGCAAGCTGCTCGGCGCACAGGGCCGCGTACTGCCGATGTCGGCCGTTCCGCTGGAGCTCCAGGCCCTGGTCAAGGGCCACGACCCGGAGCGCCCGGACGACGTGGACACGGTGCGCGGGCAGGCCACGGTGGCGCTCACGCCGGGCGAGGTGCAGTCCGTGCACGTCGTCCCGCACGACCCGCCGGCCGTCCCCGAGGCGGTCGCCGCCGTCCTCGACGCGGACTGGGTGGTGCTCGGCCCCGGCTCTTGGTTCTCGTCCGTGATCCCCCATCTGCTGGTGCCCGAACTGCTCGACGCGCTCATCGAGACGAAGGCCCGCAGGGTGCTCTCGCTGAACCTCGCGCCGCAACCCGGTGAAACCGATGGGTTCTCTCCGCAGCGTCATTTGGAGGTTTTGGCCCGACACGCCCCTAAACTCGCCCTGGACGTGGTGCTGGCCGACGACGCCGCCGTGCCCGACCGTGAGTCACTGACCGATGCCGCCAAGCGGCTCGGCGCCACGGTCGAGCTGGCGCCGGTGGCCCGGCCCGACGGGACTCCGAGGCACGATCCGGAGCTCCTGGCCACCGCGTACGACCGTATTTTTCGGATGCATGGAAGGATCGGCCCATGGCGATGACGGCAGCGGTGAAGGACGAGATCTCCCGGCTTCCCGTCACCCGGACCTGCTGCAGGAAGGCAGAGGTCTCGGCGATCCTGCGGTTCGCGGGCGGCCTTCACCTGGTGAGCGGCCGCATCGTGATCGAGGCGGAGCTGGACACGGCGATGGCCGCACGGCGGCTGAAGCGGGACATCCTGGAGATCTTCGGGCACAGCTCGGAGCTGATCGTGATGGCTCCCGGCGGGCTGCGCCGCGGCTCGCGCTATGTCGTACGCGTGGTGGCGGGCGGCGACCAGCTGGCCCGCCAGACGGGTCTCGTGGACGGCCGGGGCCGCCCGATCAGGGGACTGCCGCCGCAGGTGGTCTCGGGGGCCACCTGTGACGCGGAGGCCGCCTGGCGCGGGGCGTTCCTGGCGCACGGCTCGCTGACCGAGCCCGGCCGCTCCTCATCCCTCGAGGTGACCTGCCCGGGTCCGGAGGCCGCGCTCGCCCTGGTCGGCGCCGCGCGCAGGCTGCAGATCGCGGCCAAGGCCCGTGAGGTGCGCGGCGTGGACCGTGTCGTCGTCCGGGACGGTGACGCGATCGGCGCCCTGCTCACCCGGCTCGGCGCGCACGAGTCGGTGCTCGCCTGGGAGGAGCGGCGGATGCGCCGCGAGGTGCGCGCCACCGCCAACCGCCTGGCCAACTTCGACGACGCCAACCTGCGCCGCTCGGCCCGTGCGGCCGTCGCCGCGGGCGCCCGTGTGCAGCGCGCCCTGGAGATCCTCGGCGACGAGGTCCCGGAGCACCTGGCGGCCGCCGGACGGCTTCGCATGGAGCACAAGCAGGCCTCCCTGGAGGAGCTGGGCGCGCTCGCCGACCCGGCGCTGACGAAGGACGCGGTCGCGGGCCGCATCCGCCGGCTGCTCGCCATGGCCGACAAGCGGGCCCAGGACCTGGGGATTCCGGGCACGGAGTCCAATCTGAGCGAGGATCTGGCCGACAGCCTCGCCGACAACATGGCGGTCTGAGCACCGCTGCTCGCGGGTCTGCGCACCACCTGTCACATACGCCACGTAAGCCGCCGGTGTCCCACAGGGCACCGGCGGCTCACGTATGCCCGTCTTGAACGCCCCTTGTCCCCCTTCCCGCCATATTGACATGATCATGAAGTGTCACGAGCCTGGCGTCCCGCACATATGTGCCGGACAACTGCAAGGGGGGCTCATGAGACGAAGAGCGAGAGCCAGATCGGTGCTCGCCGCGGGCGCGCTGCTCATCGGCGGACTCGTCGCCGCGCCGCACGCGCAGGCCGACCCGAAGGCTCCGGCCGCCGACGATCCGGCGGCCGTGAAGGTCTACGAAGCGGACGTCACCAAGCAGCAGATCCCCATCCTGGTGAAGGCGGGCCAGGACGCCCATGAACTCGCGGGTCAGGCGCCCGAGCGCGGCACCGCTCGCGTCCAGGTCTATCTGACCGAGGCGCAGGCCAAGGGCGTCGAGCGCGAGGGCATCGAACTCACCGAGCACAAGGTCTCGGCGAGCACGGAGAAGAAGCTCAAGGCCGCGGGGGACGGCGTCTTTAGGCCGTACGGCGGAAAGGGCGGCCTGAAGGAAGAGATCGTCAAGACCGGGCAGGCCCACCCCGGCCTCACCAAGGTCGTCTCCATCGGCAAGACGCTCAAGGGCCAGGACATCCTCGCGCTCAAGCTCTCCAAGGGTGCGAGCAAGTCCAAGGACGGCTCCAAGCCCGCCACGCTCTACCTCTCCAACCAGCACGCGCGCGAGTGGATCACCCCCGAGATGAACCGCCGCCTGCTCCACCACTACCTCGACAACTACGGCAAGGACCAGCGCATCACCAAGCTGGTGGACTCCACCGAGCTGTGGTTCGTGCTCTCGGCCAACCCCGACGGCTACGACTTCACCCACGCCGCCGACGGCAACCGCCAGTGGCGCAAGAACCTCCGCGACATCGACGGCGACGGCAGGATAGCCGCCGGTGACGGCGTCGACCTCAACCGCAACTTCGCCTACAAGTGGGGCTACGACAACGAGGGTTCGTCCCCGGCGCCCTCCTCGGAGACCTACCGCGGCACGGGCCCCATGTCCGAGCCCGAGACCAAGGCGCTCGACCGCTTCCAGAAGCGCATCGGCTTCGAGTACGGCATCAACTACCACTCGGCGGCCGAACTGATCCTCTACGGAGTGGGCTGGCAGGTCGCGACGCCCACCCCGGACGACGTGCTCTACAAGGCCCTGGCCGGCACCCCGGAGAAGCCCGCGATCGCCGGCTACCGCCCGCAGGTCGCCTCCGAGCTCTACACCACCAACGGCGAGGCGGACGGCCACGCGGGCAACATCAACGGCATCTCGATGTTCACGCCGGAGATGTCCACCTGCCAGACCGTCTCCGCGCTCGACCCGAACGACCCCTGGAAGCCCGAGGACTGCGCCTCGATCTTCACCTTCCCGGACGACGAGAAGCTGATACAGGAGGAGTTCGCGAAGAACATCCCCTTCGCGCTCGCCGTCGCCGAGACCGCCGCCCACCCCGACCAGCCGGTCTCCGTCCCCGGCATCGACGCCCCCGACTTCACCCCGGACGCCTTCACGACGTCGTACGCGCGCGGAGGCGACCAGGAGGTCGCCGTCACCGCCCGCAAGTCGGTGCGCGACAAGGAGCTCAACTACCGGATCAACGGCGGCCGTACGCAGGACGAGAGCCTCAGCGCCTGGAAGGGCGGCGAGACGTACGGCGGCGAGGACAACCTGCACTTCGACCAGTACCGCGCCGAGGTCGAGGACGCGCGCGTGGGCGACAAGGTCGAGGTGTGGTTCACCGGGCGCACCAAGAAGGGCCGCACGGAGAGCGAGCGCTTCACGTACACCGTCGCCGAACGCCCCAAGGCGAAGACGCTCGTCGTCGCCGAGGAGGGTGCCACCGCGACCCAGGCCCAGAAGTACGTCGACGCCCTCAAGGGCAACGGGCGTTCGGCCGCGGTCTGGGACGTCGCCGAGAAGGGCACCCCGCATCCGCTGGGCGTGCTCGGCCACTTCTCGACGGTCGTGCACTACACCGGCGACCCGGTCCCCGGCGCGCCCACCCAACTCGCCCTGCGCGCCTACCTCAACGAGGGCGGCAAGCTGATCGAGTCCGGCGAGCGCACGGGCGGCAACGTGGACCTGGGCGACGCTCTCACCGACGACTTCGCGCAGTACTACCTGGGCGCGTACGAGCGTCTCTCCGCACCCGGCGCCAACAGCTTCGCCGGCAGCGGGGCGCTCGACGGCGTCAAGACCCCGCTCGCGGCCGCCGGCGCCAACCCCCTGGACAGGGCGGGCCGTTACACCGTCACGTCCGACAACCTGCCCGCCGACGACTTCCCGCAGTTCAAGAGCGCGGCCGCCGGCAGCTACCCCGGGCTCAGCAACCCGTACGCACCCTTCGAGGGCCAGGGCATGGCATCGGCGACCCACGCCGACCAGGACTGGAAGCGGCTGACCCGCACCATCGACCTGACCGGGGTCTCGGCCGCGGACAAGCCGGAGCTGCGGTTCGCGCTCAACTGGAACCTGGAGCCCGGCTACGACCACGGGATCCTGGAGGCGCACACACCGGGCGCCGACGACTGGACCACGCTGCCGGACAAGAACGGCGGCACGTCCACCACCGTGCCCGAGGAGTGCGGGGCCGGGTTCTTCATCAACGGCCACCCGTTCCTGCGCCACTATCTGACGCAGACGGCGACCGGCTGCACGGCCACCGGCAGCAGCGGCGCCTGGAACAGCTTCACCGGCGCGGCGGGCGGCTTCAAGCCCGTCGCCTTCGACCTCAGCGCCTACGCGGGCAAGAAGGTCGAGGTGTCGCTGAGCTCCGTCACCGACCCCTCCGCCGGAGGCCGCGGCCTCTTCGCCGACAACGCGCAGCTCGTCGTCGGCGGCAACGCGACGGAGACGGAAGGATTCGAGTCCGGGCTCGGTGTCTGGGCCGTCGCGCCGGCCCCGGCCGGGAGCCCCAATATCACAGGCGACTGGGCGCGGACCGGGGAGCTCTACAAGCCCCATGCGGCCGTCACAGCGCGTGACAGCGTGCTGCTCGGCTTCGGGTTCGAGCATGTGCCCGGAAGCCCAGAGCGCACCGCTCTAATGGGCGCCTCCCTGGCACATCTGAGCCGCTGACGCTCCGTGACAAAAGGCGGCCCGTACCCCTACTGGCGAGTACGGGCCGACCTGCCGCCCAAGCCCCTCTCGATGTCACTTCGGGGCCTTCAGAGAGGTAGGGTCGGAGGCGGTCGGGGACATCCCATACAACTCGCCGGCGTCTGAAACCGGCGTACCAACGAGGAGATCGGTTCGTGACGATCCGCGTAGGCATCAACGGCTTCGGCCGCATCGGGCGCAACTACTTCCGGGCGCTGCTTGAGCAGGGTGCGGACATCGAGATCGTGGCTGTCAACGACCTGGGTGACACCGCGACGACGGCGCACCTCCTGAAGTACGACACCATCCTGGGCCGTCTCAAGGCCGAGGTGTCGCACACCGAGGACACCATCACGGTCGACGGTCACACCATCAAGGTCCTTTCCGAGCGCAACCCCGCGGACATCCCGTGGGGCCAGCTGGGCGTCGACATCGTGATCGAGTCCACGGGCATCTTCACCAAGAAGGCCGACGCCGAGAAGCACATCGCGGGCGGCGCCAAGAAGGTCCTCATCTCGGCTCCGGCCAAGGACGAGGACATCACGATCGTGATGGGCGTCAACCAGGACAAGTACGACCCCGCGCAGCACAACATCATTTCGAACGCGTCCTGCACCACCAACTGTGTGGCGCCGATGGCCAAGGTTCTCGACGAGAACTTCGGCATCGTCAAGGGCCTGATGACCACGGTGCACGCGTACACCAACGACCAGCGCATCCTGGACTTCCCGCACTCGGACCTGCGCCGCGCCCGCGCCGCGGCCGAGAACATCATCCCGACCACGACCGGTGCCGCCAAGGCCACCGCTCTGGTCCTGCCGCAGCTCAAGGGCAAGCTCGACGGCATCGCGATGCGCGTCCCGGTCCCGACCGGGTCGGCCACCGACCTGGTCGTCGAGCTGCAGCGCGAGGTCACCAAGGACGAGGTCAACGCCGCGTTCAAGAAGGCCGCTGATGACGGCGACCTGCAGGGCGTCCTCTTCTACACCGAGGACCCGATCGTGTCCTCGGACATCGTCGGCGACCCGGCGTCCTGCACCTTCGACTCGTCCCTGACCATGGTCCAGGACGGCAAGTCGGTGAAGATCCTCGGCTGGTACGACAACGAGTGGGGTTACTCCAACCGCCTCGTCGACCTCACGGTCTTCGTCGGCGGCCAGCTCTGATCGTCAGAGCAGGCACCTCGATGTGAGCACAGGGTCCGGACCGCGCAATACTGCGGTCCGGGCCTTGTTGCACGTCAGCCCTCTTAAGGAGTCCTGGAGTCCAGCCATGAAGACGATCGACGAACTTCTCGCCGAAGGGGTCGAAGGCAAGCGGGTCTTCGTCCGCGCCGACCTCAATGTGCCGCTCGCCGACGGCACCATCACCGACGACGGCCGCATCCGCGCCGTCCTGCCGACCGTCAAGGCGCTCGCGGACGCGGGCGCCAAGGTGGTCGTCGCCTCGCACCTGGGCCGCCCCAAGGGCGCCCCGGACCCGGCGTTCTCGCTGCTGCCCGCCGCCGAGCGGCTCGGTGAACTCCTGGGCGCGCCCGTCGCGTTCGCGCAGGACACCGTGGGTCCCGCCGCGCACGACGCGGTGGACGGACTGCAGCCCGGCCAGGTCGCCGTCATCGAGAACCTCCGCTTCAACGCCGGTGAGACGTCCAAGGACGACGCCGAGCGCGGCGCCTTCGCCGACCAGCTCGCGGGCCTCGCCGATGTCTACGTAGGCGACGGCTTCGGGGCGGTGCACCGCCGGCACGCCTCCGTGTACGACCTGCCGGCGCGCCTGCCGCACTACGCGGGCTACCTCATCGCCACCGAGGTCGGCGTCCTGAAGAAGCTCACCGAGGACGTCAAGCGCCCCTACGTGGTCGCGCTCGGCGGCGCCAAGGTCTCCGACAAGCTGGCCGTCATCGACCAGCTGCTCGGCAAGGCCGACCGCCTCCTGATCGGCGGCGGCATGGCCTACACCTTCCTGAAGGCCCAGGGCCACGAGGTCGGCATCTCCCTCCTCCAGGAGGACCAGATCCCGAAGGTCAAGGAGTACATCAAGCGCGCGGAGGAGAACGGCGTCGAGCTGGTGCTCCCCGTCGACGTCCTTGTCTCCACCGACTTCCCGGACCTGAAGACCAAGGCCCCGGCCAACCCCACCACGGTCGCCGCGGACGCCATCCCGGCCGACCAGGAGGGTCTCGACATCGGACCCGAGACCCGTAAGCTCTACGCCTCGAAGCTCGCCGACGCGGCCACCGTCTTCTGGAACGGCCCGATGGGCGTCTTCGAGCACCCGGACTACGCCGAGGGCACCAAGGCGGTCGCCCAGGCTCTCCTCGACTCCCCGGCCTTCACGGTCGTCGGCGGTGGCGACAGCGCCGCCGCCGTCCGGATCCTGGGCTTCGACGAGAACGCATTCGGCCACATTTCCACCGGTGGCGGCGCCTCCCTCGAATACCTCGAGGGCAAGACGCTCCCCGGCCTCGCGGCACTGGAGAACTGACACCTGATGACTACGCGTACCCCGCTGATGGCGGGCAACTGGAAGATGAACCTCAACCACCTCGAGGCCATCGCCCACGTCCAGAAGCTTGCCTTCGCCCTGGCCGACAAGGACTACGAGGCCGTCGAGGTCGCCGTCCTGCCGCCCTTCACCGATCTGCGCTCCGTGCAGACCCTGGTCGACGGCGACAAGCTCAAGATCAAGTACGGCGCCCAGGACATCTCGGCGCACGACTCCGGCGCGTACACCGGCGAGATCTCGGGCCCGATGCTCTCCAAGCTGAAGTGCACGTATGTGGCCGTGGGCCACTCCGAGCGCCGCCAGTACCACGACGAGACCGACGAGATCTGCAACGGCAAGGTGAAGGCCGCCTACAAGCACGGCCTGACCCCGATCCTCTGCATCGGTGAGGGCCTGGACATCCGCAAGGCCGGCCAGCAGGTCCAGTACACGCTGAACCAGCTCGACGGCGGCCTCAAGGGCATCCCGGCCGAGCAGGCCGAGTCCATCGTGATCGCGTACGAGCCGGTCTGGGCGATCGGCACCGGCGAGGTGGCGACCCCCGAGGACGCCCAGGAGGTCTGCGGTGCGATCCGCGGCCGCCTGGCCGAGCTGTACTCGCAGGAGCTCGCCGACAAGGTGCGCATCCAGTACGGCGGCTCCGTGAAGTCCGGCAATGTGGCCGCGATCATGGCGCAGCCCGATGTCGACGGCGCCCTGGTGGGCGGTGCGGCGCTCGACACGGACGAGTTCGTCAAGATCGTCCGCTTCGGCGACCAGTGAGTATGCGGTAGCGGCGTTACGACGTACCCTTGCGGGGGTCGGAGGCTCCGGAATCCAGCTCGAAGGCTGGAAAGGACGGCCCCCGGCCCCCGTCGTCGATTCTGATCCGAGGAAGTTGGTCCAGCCGTGGTTATGGGGTTCTCGATCGCCCTCATCGTCTTCAGCCTGCTGATGATGCTGCTGGTGCTGATGCACAAGGGCAAGGGCGGCGGCCTCTCCGACATGTTCGGTGGCGGCATGCAGTCGTCCGTCGGCGGCTCGTCGGTCGCCGAGCGCAATCTCGACCGCATCACCGTTGTGGTCGGTCTTCTCTGGTTCGCGTGCATTGTCGTGCTCGGCCTGCTGATGAAGGTGAACAACTGACCGCGAAAGCGGCTTGATTACCACCTTGCGAAATCATCGCTGAAAGCCCCATGTACGGTGCGTGCTCACCAGCGCGGATTATCATGGGGCTTGCGTCTCGGGGGAGGGTGTAACTCCAAACACTGGACGCGCGTTGGGCCTTACGTAGACTGAGGCGCCCGCAGCAGCACCATCACGCAGGGAGTTACGACCGTGGCAAGTGGCAACGCGATCCGAGGAAGTCGGGTCGGGGCGGGGCCGATGGGCGAGGCCGAGCGCGGTGAGTCCGCGCCGCGACTGCGCATCTCCTTCTGGTGCTCCAACGGACACGAGACGGTGCCCAGCTTCGCCAGCGACGCGCAGGTTCCCGATACTTGGGACTGCCCCCGCTGCGGCTTCCCGGCTGGTCAGGACCGGGACAACCCGCCGGACCCGCCCCGCACCGAGCCGTACAAGACGCACCTGGCGTACGTACGGGAGCGGCGCAGCGACGCGGATGGCGAGGCGATTCTCGCGGAGGCGCTCGCCAAACTGCGGGGCGAGATCTAGTACTTGCGACGGGCCGGACACCCGAGGGTGTTCGGCCACTGCGCTTTTCATGGGCCGGTCGGCCTTTCACGTGACGTTTACCGGCACGTGTGCGGACAGACAGCTGCAGACATCTCATACCGGGCCCTGATCAATTAAGTTGGACCGTGCAGCGGGGCAAGGTACGTACACAGGTACGAGAGAAGGCTGAAGTCCGAGATGAACGCAGAAAGCCGCGCGCGGCTCAACCAGACGCCCGAATGGGCGGCGCTCAGCAAGCACCGGGAGCAGCTGGGGGAGGTGCAGCTGCGTGATCTTTTCGCGCAGGATCCGGCGCGCGGTACGGGATACGCCCTCCAGGTCGGCGACCTGTACGTCGACTACTCCAAGCACCTCGTCACCGACGAGACACTGGCGCTGCTGCGCGAGCTCGCCGCCGCGACGGATGTCTTCGGGCTCCGGGACGCCATGTTCCGCGGCGAGAAGATCAACACCACCGAGGACCGCGCGGTCCTGCACACCGCGCTGCGCGCCCCGCGCGACGCGGTGATCGAGGTCGACGGCGAGAACGTGGTGCCGGCCGTGCACGCCGTCCTCGACAAGATGGCCGCCTTCGCCGGCAAGGTCCGCTCCGGCGCGTGGACCGGGCACACCGGCAAGCGCATCAAGAACATCGTGAACGTCGGCATCGGCGGCTCGGACCTCGGTCCCGCCATGGCCTACGAGGTCCTTCGCTCCTTCACCGACCGTGACCTCACCGTGCGCTTCGTCTCGAACGTCGACGGCGCCGACCTGCACGAGGCCGTACGGGACCTGGACCCGGCCGAGACGCTGTTCATCATCGCCTCGAAGACCTTCACCACGATCGAGACGATCACGAACGCCACCTCCGCGCGCGACTGGCTCCTGACCGGCCTGCGCGCCGACCAGAGCGCGGTCGCCAAGCACTTCGTGGCCCTGTCGACGAACGCCGAGAAGGTCGCCGACTTCGGTATCGACACGGCCAACATGTTCGAGTTCTGGGACTGGGTCGGCGGCCGCTACTCGTACGACTCGGCGATCGGCCTCTCGCTGATGCTCGCCATCGGCCCGGACGCCTTCCGCGAGATGCTGGACGGTTTCCACCTCGTCGACGAGCACTTCCGCACCGCGCCCGCCGAGTCCAACGTGCCTTTGCTCCTTGGCCTGTTGGGCATCTGGTACGGCAACTTCCACGACGCCCAGGCGCACGCGGTCCTGCCGTACTCGCACTACCTCTCCAAGTTCACCGCGTACCTCCAGCAGCTGGACATGGAGTCCAACGGCAAGTCCGTGGGCCGTGACGGCGAGAAGGTCGACTGGCAGACGGGGCCGGTGGTCTGGGGCACGCCCGGTACGAACGGGCAGCACGCCTACTACCAACTCATTCACCAGGGCACGAAGTTGATCCCCGCGGACTTCATCGGCTTCGCCGAGCCCGTCGGCGATCTGCTGCCGGGTCTGGTCGCCCAGCACGACCTCCTGATGGCCAACTTCTTCGCGCAGACGCAGGCGTTGGCCTTCGGCAAGACGCCGGACGAGGTGCGCGCCGAGGGTGTGCCGGAGGAACTTGTCCCGCACAAGACGTTCCGGGGCAACCACCCGACGACGACGATCCTCTCCAAGGAACTTTCGCCGTCGGTTCTCGGCCAACTCATCGCGCTCTACGAGCACAAGGTGTTCGTGCAGGGCGCGGTGTGGAACATCGACTCCTTCGACCAGTGGGGCGTCGAGCTCGGCAAGGTGCTCGCCAAGCGCGTCGAGCCGGCGCTGACCGAGGGCGCGGACGTACCGGGACTCGACGAGTCGACGAAGGCGCTGGTCGCCAAGTACCGGACGTTGCGCGGGCGCTGAGCCTGAAGAGGTCCCCGGCAGGCGTACGTCAGGACCGCCCGCCTTGCCGGGGGCCAAGGGGGCCGAGGGGGCGCAGGTCCACATCCTGTTGTCCCGACAGGGATGTCGGACGCTGCCACGGCTCAGGGTCCGTCCTGGGCAGCAGCACCTCCACCGCCGCTCCCTTGCCGCGCTGTCGCTGTGCCCACTGCTCGACCTCCTCGCGGCAGGCGAGGTCCAGGTGGGAGACGGCGGTCAGGTCGAGTTGGACGCCGGAGCGGGCCGACAGGGGTTCCAGCGTGGCGATGAGCTGGGGGAGCCGCAGGAAGGTGGCGTTGCCGCTCATCACGAGGAGTGCGCTGTCGCCTTCGGTGACGGTGTCCACGCGCACGCGCGACATCCGCACCGCCGCGAGCAGGATCGCCACCGCGACGCCGGCGAGCACGCCCTCCAGCAGGTTGCCGGCCACGATGGCGCCCGTGGTGACGACCATGACGACGCCCTCGCCCCGGTCCTTGCGCCACATCTTGGGGAACTGGCCCGGATCGAGCAGCTTCCAGCCGCTGTGCACCAGGATTCCGGCGAGTACGGACACCGGGATCAGCCCGAGCACTCCCGGAAGGAGCAGGCCGAAGCCGAGCAGCCAGGCGCCGTGCAGGACACGGGACACCTTGGTGGTGGCGCCCGCCTGTACGTTGGCCGAGCTGCGGGCGATGACGGCGGTGACCGGCAAGGCGCCGAGCGCGCCCGCGACGGCGTTGCCGACGCCCTGGGAGAACAGTTCGGGGTTGTACCGGGTACGCGGCCCGCTGTGCAGCCGGTCCACGGCCGCGGCGCTGAACAGGCTCTCGGCGGAGGCGATCACGGTGAACGTCACCACGACACCGAGAACCGCCGGGTCCGCGAGCCCCGCGAACCGCTCTGGGCCCGGGATCAGTACCGCGTTCCCGAGGCTGCCGAAGTCGACGGTCTTCACGCGCATCCCCAGGAGCGCGGCGAGCAGCGCGCCGAGGGCGACGGCGACGAGCGGCGCGGGCAGCGCGCCGAGCGGTTTCGGGACCTTCTTCCACAGCGCGCAGATGGTGACGGCGAGTGCCCCGAGCACCAGGGCCTGGGTCGCGGACCGGTCGGCGAAGGTATCGGAGAACAGGGTGGGCAGTCCCGCGGCGTTCTTGAGTGCGCTGCCGAGCTGGGCGTGATCGGAGAGGGCGTACAACTGGCCGAGGATGAGCGGGAGTCCGATGCCGGCGAGCATGCCGCCGATCACCGACACCGGGATGGCCTGGAAGAAGCGGCCCGCCTTGAGGGCGCCGAGCACCATCTGGAGGAGGCCGGTGGCGAGCACGATCGGGCCCAGCATCTCCAGGCCGTGGTCATTGACGGCCTCGAGGACCAGCGCGGCGAGTCCGGCGGCCGGCCCGCTGACCTGGAGGTTGCTGCCGGGCAGGAAGCCGACGACGAGGCCGCCGACGATCCCGGAGACGATGCCGAGTGCCACCGGCACCCCGGAGGCGGCGGCGACGCCGATGCACAGGGGCAGCGCCACCAGGAACACGACGAGGGAGGCGACGATGTCGGTGGCGATCACACCCCCTGACGGCGGCGGCGCGGATGTGCCCGGTCCGGCGGGTGTGCCCCGTCCTGCGGGCGCCCCCCGTCCTGTGGGAGTGGGGCGCTTGGCATGGCGTCCGGAGCCCATCAGCCTTCACCCGCAGACCAGTTGAGTACGACGACCTCGCCCGTGTCGATCCGGTAGAACCAGCCGTGCAGCCGCATGTCACCCCGTTCGACGCCGGGCCGGACGGAGGGATAGGCGGCGAGGGTGGTGAGCTGAGCGGCCACATGCCGGCGCGCCAGACGGGTCAGCGCCGGGTCGTATGCCGTCTCGGCAGAGGTCTCGGCAGAGCTGTCGGCCCCGGGACGGCCGAGGCCCAGTGAGGGCCGGGCGAGGTCCAGCCAGCGGCCGAGACCCGGAAGCCCCGCGAGGTCGGTGCCGCTGACGAGGGCGTCGAGGGCACCGCAGTGCGAGTGGCCGCAGACGACGATGTCACGGACGCCGAGCACCTCCACGGCGTACGAGATGGTGGCGGCCTCGCTGCACGCCGGGCTGTGGTCGTAGGGAGGCACGATGCTCCCGGCGGTGCGCAATTCGAAGAGGTCGCCGGGTCCGGCACCCGTGATGTGGGCCGGGATCACCCGCGAGTCCGAGCAGGTGATGAACAGCGCCTGGGGTTCCTGGCCCTCGGCGAGCCTGCGATATTTGTCACTGTCGGCGCTCACGTGATGCCTGAACGACTGTGCACGCTCCAGCAGTTGCTGCATGGACGCGCTCCTTTCGTTTCGGGTGATCAGGACGCTAACCAGCGGCTTTGCGGCCACGGGAGGGCTCTGGCCGAGCGCTTGACGGACCTTGGCGAACTCCTGGGCCGCCCCTGTACTTGCCTTAACTCCCGTGCCGTCCGGGCCCGTTGAGGTGCGACGGCTGCTGTACCTTCCGGGGCATGCGAGTGCTGTTGGTGGAGGACGACGAGACGATCGCCGAGCCGCTGGCCGACGGCCTCGGCCGGTACGGCTTCACCGTCACGCGGTGTGCCACGGGCGCGGAGGCGCTGAGCACGCCGCCCGGCGACTTCGTGCTGCTCGACCTGGGGCTGCCGGACATGGACGGCATCGACGTGTGCCGCGGGTTGCGTCAGGTCTCCCCGGTGCCGATCATCATGCTGACCGCACGCGGTGGTGAGGCCGACCGCATCGTGGGCCTGGAACTCGGTGCGGACGACTACCTGGGGAAGCCGTTCTCGCTGCGCGAACTGGTTGCGCGGATGCGTGCGGTGACCCGGCGTACGGCCGCCCCGGCGCAGGCCTCGACCGCCGTACCGGTTCGGGCCCAGGCCCCTGCTCCCGTACCGGCGCCGCCCGGCCCTCTCGTCGCAGGACCGCTCACCGTCGACCGGCGCACTCGCCACGTGCACATGGCGGGCGAGGTCGTGGCCCTGACCCCGAAGGAGTTCGACCTGCTGGCGCTGCTCATGCAGGACCCGGGCGCGGTGTTCCCGCGCAGACTGCTCCTGGAGGCGGTGTGGGAGGCGGACTTCTTCGGGTCGACCAAGACCCTCGACGTCCATGTGGCCGCACTGCGGCGCAAGTTGGGCGATTCCGCATGGATCGAAACGGTGCGCGGAGTGGGGTTCCGGCTGGTCGCGCCGGGCGGCTGAGGAGGCCAGGGACGTGCGCTACCGCCTGCTGCGCAGCTACCTCATGCTTGCCGCGCTCGCCCTGATCGTGCTGGAACTGCCGCTCGGCCGCTACTACCTGCGCTCGGAGGAGACCCGGGCGCTGGCCGCGCTGGAGGGCAACGCCGAGGTGTTCGCCGCCTACGCCGACCAGTTGATCGAGGCGCGCGCCCCGGACCTGCTGCCCGCCCTGGCCCGCGACACGGCGGGACGCATCGGCGGCGAAGTCGTCGTCGTGAACGCCCGGGGCCAACTCCTGGCCGCCTCACGGGGGTTCAGTGAGCTTGAGCGCCGAAAGGTGGCGCGGCAGCCCGAGATCGTCACGTCACTGGACGGCGGCTCATCGGCGGCCGTACGCCATGAGTCGGCCGGGGGAGACGCGGTCGTGCACCTGGCCGTGCCCACCCGCCCCGGCCCGGTGCCGCGCGGCGCGGTACGGATCACCGTGCCGCGTTCGCAGATCATGGTCGACAGCCGTGCGGTGTGGCTGTATCTGGGGGCGGCCGGGGCAGGTGTCCTCGCAGTCGCCGCCGTGGTGGCGTTCGCCATGGCGCGCTGGATCAGCCGTCCGGTCCTTGCGCTCCAGGAGGCGGCGGCGCGGGTCGCGGCGGGCGGCGATCTTGTCGTGCCCGCCCGCCGGACAACCGGGCCTCCTGAGATCCGCCGGCTCACCGAGACGCTGCGCATGACCGCCCGGCGCCTGGGCCATCTCCTTGCCGCCCAGCGGGCCTTCGCGGGCGAGGCCTCCCACCAGCTCAAGACGCCGCTGGCGGCGCTGCGGCTGCGCCTCGAGAACCTCGAACAGGACCTCGCGCCGGGCGCACGGCGGGACTTGGAGGCGGCCCTCGCGGAGACCGACCGTCTTGCCCGGACGGCGGAGACGCTCCTTGCCCTGTCCCGCCTGGAGGAGTCCGGCAGCGCGCCCGAACCGATCGCAGTGGACGCCGTCGTGGCCGAGCGCGTCGCTTCGTGGGTGCCGGTCGCGGCGGCATCCGGTGTCTGGCTGGTCGCGGCAGGCGAGGCGGCGGGCCGGGTCTGGGCGCTGCCCGGTGCGGTGGAGCAGATCCTCGACAATCTGCTGTCCAACGCCGTACGGGTCTGCCCGACGGGCGGCACGGTCACCGTTCGCACCCACGTCGTGCGCCCGCGCCACAGGCTGAGCCGGCGTGCCCGCCGTGGCCGCGTGCCCCAGGAGGACGGCGCCCCGCCGCAGCTGGTCGAGCTGCATGTGGTCGACGAAGGGCCGGGGCTCTCGCCGGAGGAGCGCGAGCGTGCCTTCGACCGGTTCTGGCGGGCCTCGGACGCGCCCAAGGGCGGGTCGGGTCTGGGCCTGCCGCTCGTCCGGCGCCTGGCGCGGGCGGCGGGCGGTGACGCCCGCCTGGACCAGGCGCCGGGTTCCGGGATCGACGCGGTGGTGATCCTGGTCCGTGCGACGAGCACCGTCACTTGGCGGCGGCGCGAGGACAGAGCGGCCACGGCGCACCCTGGTGGCCGCCGAGCCCGGCGGTGGGCGGCCAGGCGATGAATCCTCCCCAGCTGAAGCTGCGTAGGTCCGGCCGCACCACACCACCGCACAGAGCTCAGGCCTCAGGCCTCAGGCGACCGCGCTCAGCGTGTCCGCGAGGCGGCGGCGGGCCGCTCGCGACGCCGGGAGCGCGGCCAGCGCGGCGGCTCCAAGGACCGCGGCCGCGCCGAAGAGCATGAGCAGAGCGGGGGACGGCGCCCGGGCGATACCGGCGCCGATGCCGTTCGACCGCCCCTGAGAGTCGATCAGCCAGTGCGCGAGCGGCAGCCCAAGGGCCGTGCCGGTGAGCGCCGCGGCGAGGGCGGTGCACCCCGTCGCCGTCACCGCGACCGCCGTGATCTGCCGTGGTGACAGGCCGATCGCCTTGAGCGCGAGCAGATCCCGTTCTCCCTCACGCACCGTGCCGCCGATCGCGGTCAGCAGCTCGATGAGCCCGATCAGGGCGAGGACGGCGATCAGGCCGATGACCACTGAGCGCAGGGGCGAGAGCCCGTCGGCCGGGTTGGTCACGGCGTGGACGTCGAGCTGCCCCCGCGAGGTCCTGGTCAGCTCGGCGCCGACCGCGGCGAGATCCGCGCCGGGGCGCAACTGGAGCTGGTAGAGCGTGGGTTGGAGCTTCGGGTCGTTCTCCCGCAGTGTGTCGAGCGAGGTGGAGATGACCCGGCCGCCGTTCTCCGGCTCGATGTTGCGGCCCACGATGTGCAGGATCTGCGGGCGCCCGCCCACCGTCATCCGCACCCAGTCACCGACGCGTACGTCCAGTGCGTCGAGGAGCCCCTGTCCGGCCACCGCCTCGTCAGGGCCACGCGCCGGGCGGCCCTCGGCCAGCGTGAAGGGGTACGGGTTTTGGTGCGTGCCGAGGCCGCGCAGCGCGATGGTGCCGGTCTGGCCGGGGACGAGGGCCGCCACCTCGATGCCCGGATGGACCGCGGTGACCTGCCGGTTCTTGGCGAGCAGGTCCCGCGCCCGGGAGTCGGCCAGGTTCTCGTCGGCGCGGGCGGTGAGCGCCGCGGCGATGCCGAGCTCCTGGGGTTCGTCGTGAAAGCGGTCGATGGTGGTCCAGGCGCTCAGCGCGACCACGATCAGGAGGAGCGGCAGGGCAAGGCGGGCGACGGCGGACAGGGAGCGCGGCCGCCGCGTGAACGCCTTGTGCCAGCCGAGGACCAGTGCGGGCGGCAGCCGCAGCCCCAGTGCCCCACGCGCCACACCGGACAGGCGCCCCGGCGCCGCAGCGGCCCGAAGCACCGGAACCGAGGGCACCCGCCCGGCCCGCCACGCGGCGAGCCCCGTCATCGCCCCGATGAAAAGGACCGCGGCGGCCGGCACCCCGAACAGGCCCGCCGTATGCCCCACAAGCCCCTGCCACACGCCGACCGCGTCGCCGAGCCGCCCCGGGACGCGGCTGCCCAGGGTCTGGATGAGAGCCGTCGCCACCGCGGCGCCGAGCAGGGCGTACGCCAGATGCTGGACGAGGAAGCTGCGTACCACCTGGCCGGGTGTGAATCCGATGGCCTTCAGGACCGAGATGTCGCGCAGATGGCCGCGGATACGGGTGTCGATGGCGCCGTACACGGCGAGGGCGGCGGCGACCAGGGCGCCCAGGCCGAAGAGGCCGAGCACCTGGCCGAGCAGCCGGTTGCCGCCCTGCGCCTCGGCGCGCGCCTGCTGCCACGGGGAGACCTGGGTGACCGCTCCGGCGCCCAGCGTCGTGACGGCGCGCTGCACCGCGTAGTCCGTGTCGTCGGGGTCGGCGAGGCGAAGCCCGATGACCTGGCCCGGGCGTCCCTCGGCCTGCTGCACGACGGACGGGGGCGCCCAGACGAGCCCGGACCGCTCCCCGGGGCTGTAGCCGGGCTCGGCGCTGTCGGCGACCCCGAGGACGGTCAGGGTGCGCGCGGTGCCGGGCAGCTTCAGGGTGTCGCCGGGCTCGGCCCACAGCGCACGGGCGAGGCCGTGTTCGAGGACGACGCCGTCCGGTGCGGCCGGGTCGAGCCAGCGGCCCGAGGTGAGCAGGGGGCGCCCGGTGGCGGGCGGTCCGCCGGTGGCTCCGCGCAGTTCGACGGAGGCACGTGCGCCGTGCGACTCCACGGAGGTCGCGGCGGTCCGGTAAGGACCCGAGACGGACTCGACGCCGCCGAGACGAGCAAGGCGGCCCGCGTCGATGGAGGCCCCGGTGTGGATCCACACATGGGCGCCCCGTGACTGGGTGAAGACGCGCTGCCAAGGGTTGGTGGCGTACCCGAAGAGCGCCGCGGCAAGGAGCAGCGAGGCGACGATGCCGGCGGTGGCGAGCACGATGAACAGCGCCTCGCCACGATGCGTCCGCAGATCGGCGTGCGCCCAGCGCAGGGTGGCCCGCATGCCCTCAGCCCCTCGGCCCGAGATCGCGTACGGCGGCGTGGTGGCTCGTCGGCAGAAGGGCGTGCACGCGCGGTCAGTCCCTCAGTTCGAGCACGCCGGAGATGCCGGTGCCGCGCGGCAGCGAGCCGCCGAGATCGGCGTCGTCGGCGATCCGGCCGTCGAAGAAACTGATGACGCGGTCCGCGGAGCTCGCGAGCCGTGCGTCATGGGTGACAAGCACAATCGTCTGACCGCGCTGGTGGAAGCGGGACAGCAGGCGCATCACCTCGCGCCTCCCCTTGCTGTCCAGGCTGCCCGCGGGCTCGTCGGCAAGGAGCAGGGAAGGGTGGTTGACCAGGGCGCGGGCCAGGGCGACGCGCTGCTGCTCGCCGCCGGACAGCTCGCCCGGCATGCTGCGCTCCTTGCCCTGAAGGCCGAGCTCGGCCAGGAGCTCCTCGCGTTCGGCGCGCGCCTGTTTCGGCGAGGTTCCGGCGAGCAGCGCGGGCAGCTCCACGTTGTCGGCGACCGACAGATTGGATACGAGGTTGAAGAACTGGAAGACGATGCCGATCCGGCGCCGGCGCTCCACCGCCCAGCGCGCCTCGCTGTAGGAGTCGGTGGACTCGCCGTCCAGGCGGATGCTGCCGCTGTCCGGACGCTGGAGCCCGCCGAGCAGATGCAGCAGAGTCGACTTCCCCGCGCCGGAAGGCCCGGTGACGGCGACGAACTCGCCCTGCCCCACGCGAAGATCGACACCGCGCACGGCAGGGGCGGGTGCGCCCTCGCCGTAGTGGGTCTTGACCAGGCCCTCGGCCTCAAGGAGGGGAGGCACGGGAGACGGCGTGGAGGGACGGTCGTTCACTGCGGCTCCTCCAGCTCTTCCTGGCACCGCTCGAGCCAGTCGAGGTCGGCCTGCAGATGCAGCATGGCGCCCTCGATCAGCAGGTGGGAGATGCGGTTGTCCCGGTTCTCGGCCGCGGACAGTTTCGACAGATCGCGCATGGTGTTCAGGTACTGGCGCCGCTGTTTGTTGATCAGGGCGATCTGGTCGGCGAGACCGGTCTGCGGGGCGAGCGCGAGCTTCATGAAGAACTCGTCCCGGACCCGTGGCTCGTCCGCCGTCTCCTCGTACCAGGCGTGCAGCGCTTCCCGCCCGGCATCGGTGAGGTGGTAGATCTTCTTGTTGGGCCGGCTCGACTGCTCGACTTCCTCGCCGTCGATCAGTCCCGACTTCTCGAGGCGGCCCAGCGTCACATAGATCTGGCCGACGTTCGGCTGAGGGTACGCGGAGCCGAGGAGTTGCTCAAGGTCCTGCTTGAGCTCGTAGCCGTGGGCCGGGCCTCGCGCCAGCAGAGCCAGGAGGGGCAGCCGCACTCGTGCTCTCCTCCTCGCATCCTCGTATTGTGCTCCAGGCCCTAGTATCGCCCATACCTAACGGGTATACATGGCCCCTGACGCATGGCGAAGGTGCCGGGCGCCGGTGTACAGGGAGGAACCTATGCGGTGGATACATGCCGCGGGTAGGGGACTCCTGGTCGTCGCCGTGATCCTGTCCGGGTACGTCGCCTCGGGAACCCGGCCGGACACGGCAAGCGGCGACGGACGCGGCCCCCTCACACTGGCGACCGCTGGCGACCTCACCGGCTATCTGGGACCGCTTCTCGAGGGCTGGAACCGCACCCACCCCGGCGAGAAGGTCACCCTCGTCGAACTCCCGGACTCCGCCGACGAGACCCATGCGCAGATGACCACCGACCTGCGCTCGGGCAGCAGCCGCTTCGACGTGCTCAACATCGACGTCGCCTGGACATCGGAGTTCGCCGCCGCGGGCTGGATCGCCCCGCTGCGGCGCGACAGCTTCCCGCTGAAGAGCTTCCTGCCGCCCGTCGTGGACACGGCCACGTACGACGAGAAGCTGTACGCGGTTCCCTACGTCACCAACGCCGGGCTGCTCCTGTACCGCAAGGACATCCTGGCCAAGGAGGGCGTCGCGCCGCCGCGCACCTGGGCCGAGCTCGAACGGGCGGCGAGGACCATCGCCCCCAAGCACGGACTCGACGGATACGCGGGCCAGTTCCTCCCCTACGAGGGGCTCACCGTGAACGCCGCCGAGGCGGTCTACTCGGCGGGCGGCACGATCCTCGGCGACGAGGGCGAGCGCGTCACCGTCAACTCCGCGGCGGCCCGCGAGGGCATCGGATTCCTCGCCCGCGGGGTGCGCGAGGGCTGGATCCCGAAGCAGGCCCTGACGTACAAGGAAGAGGAGTCCCGGCAGGCCTTCCAGGACGGCCGGCTGCTCTTCCTGCGCAACTGGCCGTACGCGTACGTCAGTGCGTCCGGCGAGAAATCCGAGGTCGCGGGGAAGGTCGGCGCCGTACCGCTGCCGGGGCCCGACGGTCCGGGGACGAGTGTGCTCGGGGGCTCGAACCTCGCCGTCAGCTCGCATGCGCGGCACCCCGATTCCGCGGCCCGCCTGCTCGCGTATCTCACGAGTGAGGGTGCGCAGCGGCAGGTGCTCACGCGTGGCGCGCTGCCGCCCGTGCGGGCCGCGCTCTACCAGGACGCCGGTCTTGTCCGGAAGTTCCCGTATCTGCCGACGCTGCGGGCGAGCGTGCTCGCGGCGGCGCCGCGTCCCAAGAGCCCTCGCTACGACCAGGTGAGCCTGGCCGTGCAGGCGGCCGTGCATGACGCCATGGCCGGGAATCAGCCGCCCGAGGCGGCGGTGCGGCGCCTTGCCCGGGAGCTTGCGGCGATCTCTCGCTAGTTACATGTTAGGTATCTGAGGTGACGCTCAGGGGCCTCATGGGCGCCGAAAACTCTGGACATAACGCCTCAATTCATCGCAGCTTTCTGTCTACTCGTTGACACCTCTGCGACATGCCTACTTAACATGCATGCATAACCGCTCGGGTCCGCGGTCACTCCACGCACTTCACGTAGACAGGTCAACGGGTCATGCTCACAGCCCCGGCCGGCGACGGCCTCGCGCGCCTCCACACCCACCACTGGTGGCGGGACGCAGTGATCTATCAGGTGTACGTCCGCAGCTTCCTGGACTCCACCGGTGACGGCATCGGCGATCTCGCCGGGGTCCGCGCGGGACTGCCGTATCTGAAGAAGCTCGGCGTCGACGGCATCTGGCTGAGCCCCTTCTACCCCTCGCCCCAGCACGACCACGGCTACGACGTCGCCGACTACTGCGACGTCGACCCGCTCTTCGGCAACCTCGCCGAGTTCGACCTGCTGATGGCCGACGCCCGGCGCCTGGGCGTCAAGGTGCTCCTGGACATCGTCCCCAACCACTGCTCCAGTGACCACGACTGGTTCCGCGAGGCGCTCGCCGCGGAGCCCGGCAGCACGGCGCGCGCCCGCTTCCACTTCGCCGAGGGCCGCGGCCCGCACGGCGACGAGCCGCCCAACAACTGGCACGCCATGTTCGGCGGCCCCGCCTGGACCCGTGTCACCGATCCCGACGGCACCCCCGGCCAGTGGTACCTGCACATGTTCACGCCCGAGCAGCCGGACCTGAACTGGCGCGAGCCCGAGGTCGGCGCCCACTTCGACCATGTCCTGCGGTTCTGGCTCGACCGGGGCGTGGACGGCTTCCGCATCGATGTGGCCGCCGGGCTCTTCAAGCACCCCGACCTGCCGGACTCGCCGGACCCCGAGGCCGACGCCCGCACCCGCGACTCGGTCAACCCCCTCGCCTGGAACCAGCCCGAGGTGCACGACGTATGGCGGCACTGGCGTGCGGTGTGCGAGGAGTACACCGCACGCGACGGCCACGAGCGCCTGCTCGTCGGCGAGGTCTCCGTGCCGACCGCCCGCGAACACGCCGAGTACGTACGCCCCGACGAACTCCACCAGGCGTTCTTCTTCGACCTGTTGGGCGCGCCCTGGGACGCGGACGCCTTCCGCAAGGTCATCGACGAGGCGATGCGGGACATCGCGGGCACGGGCTCCACGGTCACCTGGGTGCTCAACAACCACGACCAGGTCCGCACGGTCACGCGGTACGGCGAGTCCGGCACCGAGGGCAGCGGCCTCGGCGCCACCCGGGCCCGGGCCGCTGCGCTGCTCATGCTGGCGCTGCCCGGAGCCGCGTACATCTACCAGGGCGAGGAGCTCGGCCTGCCCGAGGTCGACGATCTGCCCGACGAGGTCCTCACCGACCCGATCTTCCACCGCACCGGAAGCCGGGCCCGGATCCGCGACGGCTGCCGCGTGCCGCTGCCGTGGTCGGGGCACGCGTCGCCGTTCGGCTTCACCTCCGGGGCCGAGGGCGCCAAGCCGTGGCTGCCGCAGCCCGCGTGGTTCGCCGAGCACGCCACCGACCGCGCACTCGCCGACACCCGCTCCTTCTGGCACCTCTACCGGGACGGACTCCAACTGCGCGCCGGGCTGCCCCAGTTGGGCGAGGGTGTGCTGCGCTGGCTTCAGACGCCGCCCGGAGTCCTCGCCTTCGTCCGCGGCGACGGCCTGGTGTGCGCGGTCAACTTCGGTACGGCCCCGGTGCCCGCGCCCGTCTCCGGCGCCCCGCTCCTTTCCAGTGGGCCCTGCCCGACCGGCGTTCTTCCCGGCTCCACCGCCGCCTGGTGGATCAGCGACTGCACCAACCCCTGACCCCCACTCCATCCCACGAACCGTCAACTCCTTTGCCCCCGAAGGGACATCAACGATGATGCGACGACGTATCACCCTTGCGAGCTGCACCGCCCTCGCCCTGGCCATGGGCGCCACCGCCTGCGGCGGCGGCGAGGTCAGCGCCGGCGGCGGTGACAAGGCGCTCGACGGCCAGACGATCACCGTGGCCGGCGTCTGGTCCGGCAGCGAGCAGAAGAACTTCCAGAAGGTGCTCGACGCCTTCGGCGAGAAGACCGGGGCCAAGGCCCAGTTCGTCTCCACCGGTGACAACGTCTCCACCGTCGTCGGAAGCAAGATCGAGGGCGGCAACGCCCCCGACGTCGTGATGGTCCCGCAGGTCGGCGTCCTGAAGCAGTTCGCGAAGAAGGGCTGGCTCAAGCCCCTGTCCAAGACGACCGAGCAGGCCGTCGACAGCAACTACGCGAGCGTGTGGAAGAAGTACGGCAGCGTCGAAGGCGCCTTCTACGGCCTGTACTTCAAGGCCGCGCACAAGTCGACCGTCTGGTACAGCCCCGAGGCCCTCGACCAGGCGGGCGTCAAGACCCCCAAGACGTACGAGGAGATGCTCAAGGCGGGTGGGACGGTCTCCGACTCGGGCCTCGCCGCCTTCTCCGTCGCGGGACAGGACGGCTGGACGCTCACCGACTGGTTCGAGAACATCTACCTCTCCCAGGCCGGGCCCGAGAAGTACGACCAGCTGGCCGCGCACAAGATCAAGTGGACCGACCCGTCCGTGGTCGACGCGCTCACCACCCTCGGCAAGCTCTTCAAGGACGACCAGCTGATCGCGGGCGGCCGCAAGGAGGCCCTGAGCACCGACTTCCCGGGCTCCGTCGAGAAGGTCTTCGGGCCCGAGCCCGAGGCGGGCATGGTCTACGAGGGCGACTTCGTGGCCGGTGTCGCCAAGGACCAGTTCGACAAGAAGATCGGTCAGGACGCCGACTTCTTCCCCTTCCCCGCGGTCGACGGCGGCAAGGCGCCCGTGGTCAGCGGCGGCGACGCCGCGGTCGTCCTGAAGGACGGCAAGAACCAGCAGGCCGCCATGGAGTTCCTGGAGTACCTGGCGACCCCCGAGGCAGCGGCCGTCTGGGCCGAGGCGGGCGGCTTCCTCTCCCCGAACAAGAAGGTCGACCTCGCCTCGTACGGCGACGACGTCACCCGCGAGACCGCCAAGTCCCTTGTCGGCGCCGGTGATTCGGTCCGCTTCGACATGTCCGACCAGGCCCCGGCGGCCTTCGGCGGCACCAAGGGCATGGGCGAGTGGAAGCTCCTCCAGGACTTCCTGCGCGACCCGTCCGACCCGAAGGCCACGGCGCGGCGGCTCGAAGCCGCGGCGGCCAAGGCCGACAAGGGCTGATCGCCGTGACCGCCACTACCGCCGGGCCCCCGGCCGCCACCGAGGCCGCCCGTCGCAGGCGCCGCGGGCGGGTCATCGCCGTCGTCTTCGTCCTGCCCGCCCTGCTCCTGCTCGGCGCCCTCGTCGTCTACCCCGTGCTGTTCTCGGCGGGACGCAGCCTCTTCGACGCCTCCGGCACGAAGTTCGTCGGCGGCGACAACTACACCGAGATGTTCCGCGACCCGGCCACGCTCAAGGCCATCCGCAACAGCGTCATCTGGGTGGTCATCGCCCCGACCCTGCTCACCGGGCTCGGCCTCGTCCTCGCCGTCCTGGTCGAGAAGATCCGCTGGGCCACCGCGTTCAAGCTGCTGCTCTTCATGCCCATGGCGGTCTCGTTCCTCGCCGCGGGCATCATCTTCCGGCTCGCGTACGACGAGGACCCCGAGAAGGGTGTCCTGAACGCCGCCGTGGTGGGCGTGCACGACGCCTTTGAAGGCACCTCCTCCTATCCGACCGCGCGTGCCCGCGACGGCCAGGGCCTGACCAAGGGCGCCGACGGCTCGTACCGTACGACCGCCGCCGCGAACCCCGGCCACACGGTCGGCCTCGGGCTCGTCGGCGTGGCACCCAAGGACCTGCCCGAGGACGCCGAGCCCGCGTACGCGGCGGCCGGGCGGAAGGCCGGCGCGCAGGAACTGCGCGGTGTCGTCTACCTGGACTTCACGCGCGGCGGTGGAGGGAAGCAGGGCAGGACGGACCGGGCCGAGAGCGGGCTGCCGCAGATGGAGGTCGAGGCGGTGCGGGGCGGCAAGACGGTCGCGAGCGCCACCACCGGCGCCGACGGCTCCTTCCGCTTCACGGACCTCGACCCCGATGCGACGTACACCGTGCGGCTGCCCGCGAAGAACTTCGCCCCGCCCTACGAGGGCGTCTCCTGGCTGGGCCCCGCTCTCGTCACCCCGGCCATCATCGGCGCGTATCTGTGGATCTGGACGGGCTTCGCCATGGTGCTCATCGGCGCCGGGCTCGCCTCGCTGCCGCGCGACGCCCTGGAGGCGGCCCGCATGGACGGCGCCAGTGAGTGGCAGGTCTTCCGCCGGATCACCGTGCCGCTGCTCGCGCCCGTCCTCACCGTGGTCTTCGTGACCCTGGTGATCAACGTGATGAAGGTCTTCGACCTCGTCTACATCATCGCGCCGGGGCCCGTGCAGGAGGACGCCACGGTCCTCGCCACCCAGATGTGGCTGGTCTCCTTCGGCGGCGGCAACAACCAGGGCCTCGGCAGCGCGCTCGGCATGCTCCTGCTGCTCCTGGTGATCCCCGCCATGGTGTTCAACGTCCGCCGCTTCCGCAGGAGTCAGTCATGACCGTCACCACTCCCGACCGGCAGGCGGCCGTGGCGCCGGGCAAGGAACCGGCGGCCGCCGCACCCGCACCGCGCCCCCGCCCCAAGGGCCGGATCGGCCGGTGGCTCGGCAGCAGCCTGGTCCAGGCGTTTCTCGTGGTCGTCGCGCTGGTCTGGATCACCCCGCTCGCCGGTCTTTTCCTCTCCTCGCTGCGTTCCGCACAGGACAACGCGAGCGGCGGCTGGTGGACATCCCTGAGCAGCCCGGCGCAGTTGTCCTTCGACAACTACTCGGCGCTGCTCGGCAACGCCGGGATGACGCAGGCGTTCTGGAACACCGTCCTGATCTCGGTGCCCGCCACCGTACTCGTCGTCGTCATCGCGGCCCTCGCCGCGTACGCCTTCGCCTGGCTGGAGTTCCCAGGGCGGGACCCGCTGTTCCTGCTCGTGGTGGCGCTTCTCGTGGTGCCGATGCAGATCGGCCTGCTTCCGGTGGCCAAACTCTTCGGTGAGCTCGGCCTTTTCGGCACCATCCCGGGCGTGGTGCTCTTCCACGTCGCCTACGGACTGCCGTTCGCCATCTTCCTGCTGCGCAACTACTTCGCCGAGATGCCGAAGGAGATGCTGGAGGCGGCGCGGATGGACGGCGGGACGGAGTGGCGGATCTTCACGCGGCTCGTGCTGCCGGTGGGGCGTCCGGCCATCGCGAGCCTGGCCATCTTCCAGTTCCTCTGGGTGTGGAACGACATGCTGGTGGCGCTGCTCTTCGCCGACAGCGCGTCGCAGCCGCTGACCGTGGAACTGCAGTCGCAGATCCGGCAGTTCGGCAGCAACATCGATGTGCTCGCGCCCGGCGCGTTCCTCTCGCTGGTCGTCCCGGTGGTCGTGTTCTTCGCGTTCCAGCGGCACTTCGTGCAGGGGGTGATGGCGGGCTCCGTCAAGTGAGCCCGTACGTACAACGCGCCGCGGCCCGGTCCCCACGAGGAGGACCGGATGGCGCACATCTTGATGGATCAAGCGGAAGCGCTCATAACGCGACACTCCGCGCATCTCACCCGGTCAAGGATGCGCCATTTCCCGTCAAAGGCC